>CAYTDF010000001.1:0-7099 GCA_964436365.1 uncultured bacterium
AGGCGACAAAGAGAACCACAACAACGGTTTTCTCTGCGTCAAGGGTTTCTTGCTCCCGCAAATCCTGAACACGCCCAACCGCTTACGGCATCCCCTGATTCGAAAGAACGGCGAGTTGGTGCGCGCCAGCTGGGACGAGGCGCTGAACCTGATCGTCAAGCGATTCCAGGAAACCATCGAAAAGCACGGTCGGCAGGCCATCGGCTTCTATAGCTCGGGGCAAGCGCTGACGGAAGAGACATACGCGGCCAACAAGCTCTTCAAGGCCGGAATCCGTACGAATAACTTCGAAGGCAATCCGCGCCTCTGTATGGCTTCAGCCGTTGGAGGCTACCTGACCTCGTTCGGCAAAGACGAACCCATGGGCTGTTATGAGGATATCGACTACGCGGACACCTTCCTGCTGGTCGGTTCGAACACGGCCGAGGCGCATCCAATCTTCTTCCAACGTATCGTGCGCCGGAAAAAGAACAATCGGGCGACAAAAGTGATCGTGCTCGACCCGCGCCGCACACCTACAGCGCGCATCGCCGATCTGCACATAGCATTCACCCCGGGCACAGACCTCGCGATTCTCAACGCCATCGCGCATGTGCTGGTGCGTGAGGAGCTGATCGACGAGGCGTTCATCAAGGAGCATGTAACGTTCGGAGAGAAGAAACAAGCCAACAAGGCGCTTGCGGACTACAAGAGGTTCTTGGCCGATTACACGCCCGAAAAGGCGGCGGCGATTTCCGGCTGCCGCGCGGAGGATATCGTCACGGCGGCACGCTGGTTCGGCCACCGGGGCAAGACCGCTATGTCGATGTGGACGATGGGGCTCAACCAGCGCACGAAAGGCGTTTGGGCCAATAACTTGATGCACAATCTCCACCTCTTGACCGGGAAGATCGGGACTCCCGGCTCGACACCGCTCTCCCTGACCGGCCAACCCAACGCTTGCGGTGGCGTGCGGGACGGAGGTGGGCTCGCGCACGTCTTGCCCTATGGCCGTCTGATCGCCAAGGAAGAACATCGAGCGACCATCGAGAAACTCTGGGGCGTACCCAAAGGGACCATTCACCCCAAACCGGGTCTAGCGACGGTGGATCTGTTTCGAGCGCTCGGGGACGGTTCAGTGAAATGCCTCTACATCATGTGCACGAATCCCGGGCAGTCTCTGCCCAATGTGAATCGGTACCGAAAAGCCATGGCGCGCAAGGACAATTTCGTTGTCGTCTCGGAGGTCTACCACCCGACACGTACGTCAGAACTTGCAGACGTGGTTCTTCCCGCCGCACTGTGGGCCGAAAAAGAGGGCGTCTACGGTTGTACCGAGCGCCGGTATCAGCTACTCGAGCAAGCGGTCGAGCCAATCGGAGAAGCGAGGGCGGACTTCGATATCCTGTGCGACATCGACCGCCGTATGGGATACGAGAAGATCCTTCCGTACCAATCTCCAGACGAGGCTTGGAAAGAGATTCTCACGTGCTGTAAGGGGACCCCGTACGACTTCACGGGTATTACCCGCCAACGTTTGCGCGAAGAGCACGGCCTTATGTGGCCCCTGCCGGAAGAAGGTCATCCCGGCACCACCAGGCGCTACGTTCGGGGGAACGATCCGCTGGTACCGAAAGACCATCCGCATCGTATCCAGTTCTATGGGCGTCCGGATAAACGCGCGGTGGTGTGGCTACGGCCCCACATGCCGCCCGCGGAACCGGCCGACGCCGAGTACCCGTACCATCTGACCACCGGACGCGTGATCGAGCACTGGCACACAGCGACCATGACCGGAAATGTCAAAGAATTGCGCCATGCCAATTCACAGTCGGTCGCGGAAATTCACCCGGATGACGGGGAGAAAATCAGTGTCGACACAGGAGACGACGTTCGAATCACATCACGCCGCGGTTCAATTGTGCTGCCGGTCAAGATCACCGATTCGTCTTCACGAGGATTGATCTTCATCCACATGCACGATCCCGAACGGATGTGCAACATCGTGACGATCGATGCGGTGGACCCCGGCTCGAAGGAACCCGAGTTCAAGATCTGCGCCGTGCAGGCCAGTCCGGCATGAGCGCAGCCACGGCACAGCCCAGTCGTACATGGAGTCGAAGATGCTTGTTGCGGGAGTGGTGATCGAGACGCTACCCGGGAAGATGGAATCCGTCAGGGAAAGCCTGGGACGCGAGACCGAAGGCCTTACGTTCAAGGGCGACGACGGCGACCGGCGTTTGGCGGCGGTTTGGATCAGCCAGGACGGGGGCGCGCTCGAAAAATGGGCACAACGAATCGTGCAGTCCAACGACGACGTTCTGGGAATCTACCCGACCTTTGCCGGAGAAGAGCCGGGTGAGGTGCCGGGATAACCGGCTCCAGCGCGCAGCTATGGGACTTGATTTAGAGTTCCGAGAAGATCATTCAGCGCGTGGTTGGCGACCCGAACAACGTATTTATTCTTATCATTCATCACGCCCTGGAGCTCCGGTACGAGAGGGCGTGCCTGTTCGCCAATCTCATCGAGCACGAGCACACCGTGCAAGCGCGCCCACGCGTCCGAATCCTTCAACGCTTTTCGCAAGGCGGGAAACGCCGCCTCCGGACGGCCCATCGTGCAGAGAGCGCGCGCCACGGCGATACGTACGTTGGCGGAAGGATCGTTCAGCGAATTTAAGAGAGCGCTCTCTGCGGGTGCGGCCGCGACGCCGAGATTGCCAATCCCAATCGCCCCCCAATAACGAACCGGAGCCCCCTCGTCCTTCAACGTACGAATCAGGTCTTGTAGCCCCTCTATGCCTTCTTCTGGGAGCCGCGCCGCTTCCAAGGCCCGCTCGATCAAGCCCTCCCCCTGAGCTCCCCGCGCAATCGCGTACCCGCTGCCATGTTTCTCGACCAGCGCCCCAAGTTCGGCTTCGGGGATGAAACCCAAGTCCTTGGTGCGTTTCACCCATTCGACATGAGCCGTACGCATCCGGTTCAGAATCGGCTGATGGGTCGGCGACGATGCGAGATTCTGTATTTCGTGCGGATCGGAACGGAGATCGTAAAGCTCTTCCAGAGGTTTCGTCTCCGCCATGAAGAGTTTCGCCGCGGGCGGCAAGTTTCCCTCCGCGTGGACGCGACGGATTTCACGCATGGTGACACCCTTTTCAGGCGTATTCATATACTGATAGTAGGGTTTGTAGGGCTCGTAGTTTCGGATGTACTTGTACCTTTTATCACGGACCGCACGAATCACATCATAGCGTTCGTCCATTCGATCCCGGGCACCGTAAACATACCGGCGTGGGGATGAGATGTCCGGTCCCAGATAGGCGCGTCCTTGCATGTGCGAGGGAACGGCGACACCGGCTAGATTCAAGACGGTCGGCGCCATATCGACAAAACTGACCAGCTCATCGTTGACCGTCCCGGGCTCCCCCTGTCCCGTGTGGCGCAACGTCTCGGGAATGCGAACCATCAACGGAACGCGCAGGCCGGAATCGTAAAGCCAGCGTTTGGCGCGCGGCAAACCCGCGCCGTGATCGGAATAGAAAAAGACTATCGTCGAATCGCTGAGTCCGTCTTCCTCCAGGGCCGACAGCACACCCGCTACCCGGCGGTCCATCGCGGCTATGATGTCGAGGTACCGGGCCCAGTCCCGTCGCGTTTGCGGTGTATCGGGGTAATAGGGGGGCAGGCTCATCGCCTCCGGGTCGTGAAGAGAATCTTTGGGAAGGTTTTCAATCGCCTCGGCATAGCGTTCGTCGCTCTCGATTCGGCTTTCGTGACAGCAAATGAAATTGAAGACCGCGAAGAACGGCTGTTCGGGGTCCAGGCGATTGCGCCAATGCGCCTGCCGACTGCTCTCGTCCCATGCAGACTGGGGATGCTTGAACTGATAATCGGTTTTATAGTTATTCGTACAGTAGTACCCCGCCTCACGCAGAGGCTCCGTGAAGCACTTAATGTGAGGCGGAAGGACGGCGGTACAGCGCATGTGCTGCGAACCCAACGTCGTCGGATACATTCCCGTGATCAGGCAAGAACGGCTTGGCGCACAGACGCCCGAAATCGAGTACGCGTTCGTGTAGCGAACACTTTCGCTCGCGAAACGGTCGAGTGCGGGCGTTGTGGCCTGCACGTCGCCGTAACAGCCGAGGTTGGGGCTGATATCCTCGCACGTAATCCAAAGAATGTTCGGTCTCTTTAGGGCGGCCTCCCGGGCCGAACTCTGCCCGGCAAGCGCCAGCGACGAGACGCCCAAACCGGTGGTTTTCAAAAAGGCGCGACGTGTCTGATCCTTGGACATTCCATTCTCCTCCATGGCGGGGGGCCATTTCCGTGCCCACTGTACGCTAACGTATGTCAACCTTTGACATCTGTAAACGCGCTTCGGGCGACGGGTCGCATCGCAAGCGAGCGTCATGTCTCCCAGAAATACGCACGGGCCCGTGAATCGCTCTTGCCGAACCGATTGCGCAGGTTCACTATAGGTCTGGTGAATCGAGTATACGAAAGGGATGATTTGATGGACAAGCGTCTTCGCGGAGAATCGACACGACGATCTGTGCTAAAAGCGGCGGGGGTATTGCTGCCCGCGAGTTTGATCGCACCGGGCCTGCTGCACACTCAACCATCCCAGGCCGCCGTGGCCCCACTCCCCACGCGAACGCTGGGTAGAACCAACGAATGGCTGAGTGAGTTGACTCTCGGCACCGGACATTTTCGAGCCCAGTTCATGGATGGCGCGCGTGTGAACGCTATCGTGGAGCGCGCCCTTGAACTCGGTGTGAATTCGATCGACACCGCTCCGAACTACCAGGAGTCCGAGGCTTTTCTGGGCGAGGCGCTCAAAGGGAAGCGCAACAAGGTCTTTCTGGCGAGCAAATCGGAGGAGCCGACATCCGACGGCTGCAAGCGGCAGCTCGAGAAGAGTCTAAAAGACCTGCAAACCGATCACATCGATCTGATGTATATCCACAACTTCGGATTGGAATCACGCTTTCCAAATATCGAGGAGACGCTCGGCCCAAAAGGAACGCTCGGGGCACTGCTGGATGCAAAGAAGCAAGGCGTCGTTCGCCACATCGGCGTCTCGGGTCATGTCTACCCGGCCCGGTGGAAACCGGTCTTGGAGCGCGATGACATCGATGTCTTCTTGTGCACGGTTAACCCCGTTGCCCGGTATCAATACGATTTCGAAAGCAAGATATTTTCGCCAGGGCGGAAAAAGAATATCGGTTTGATCGCCATGAAGGTCCTGGGAGGCCCGGCCGATTGGGGCAAGGGAACGGCGCGGTTTACAGGCAAACAGCTGGAGTTGGCCATTCGCTACGCGCTGGATCTGCCAGGTGTGTGCAGCGCCAATATCGGGGTCCGCACAGTCGAAGAACTCGAGGAAGTCGCGCGATGCATTGCCGAATACAAACCGCTCAGTTGGGAAGAATCGGCCGCACTCAACGAGGAGAGCAAACAACTCGCCGAGAGCTGGGGCCCACTTTACGGTACGCCTCTCACGTAATCCAGATTACGGCTCCAGGAAGGGCTGGATTTCGATAAAGTTGCATACGGTTTCCTGGCCGATAGGCCCCCCGGGGCGGTCAGGCTTTTCCCAGTCGTCGATCGCCAGTTCGCTCGTCGTCTCTTTGGCGCGAAAAACAAGCCGGTGATAGTTCATCCAGGCCGGGTGCTGCCGTGTGTAAGGCTCCTGTTCGTGGGAATAGCAACTCGGATACTCGACCTGAAACGCGTGCCGATCGAGCCATTCGACGTTTTCGAGCGTCACGGAAAGAGTCAGTTTCTGCTTTCGATCCAGTTCACCCAGGTCGGCGGAGATGAACTTCAACGAATAGACGCGGCCGGGCACGAGCCCCTTCACCGTCTGCCGCACGACGTTCGGCTGTGATGCGGATCGCTTCATCCACAGAAAAGAATCGCCGGTGCTGGTCTTCGGGTACCGCCCCTGCAGCCAACTGAATCCTTCCATCGACTTGGCCGCTATGCCGTTCGCCTCGCCGGGTTCGATCCGCCACCCCGTAAGCCCATCCGCAAAATCGGGATTCTCGATGTGCGGTAAGCGGTAGGGATCGTTGCAGTAGCGGTTGCGGTTACCCTCAATGCAGTAGTGCCTGAACAGACGGTGCGCCCAGCGGATGGCCTCCTCATCCGCGTAAGCCGCCATGTACTCCATGACACCATAAAGCCCCCAGAAACTCGGGTCGGTGGCCAGCATGTGAAACTGCATATCCATGAATACCCTGTAATCCACGCCGGGCTCCCGGTTCAGACTCTCGGGTGGCGCGGAGAGGTAGCCCAGGCATACGACGAGTTGCTTTTCGACACCGGGCATCTGTTTCCGCCATTCGAGCATGGGCACACGCAACTCGCGAATCAGCGTGTTCAGAGCCTCGGCCTCGCTGGGCATTTCTTGCAGGTATTTCTCCCAGGAGAATCGATCGCCAAGGTCCATAACCAACCGGAAGAATTCGGCACTGCCGCCGAGGCTAAAGACATCCCCCCCACACCACGCGTAGAAGGTGCGATCCGCGAAATTAGGGACGGTATGGAGTTTGCGCAATGCATCGCCCCAGGCCCGATAGAACTCCGGTCCCTTGGCCAGGAACTCATCGACGATGATGCCCTCGTAGCCGGCTTCAGCCACGCCAGGGACCCCAGCCCAAGTCTTGAAAACCTCGTCGACGGTGGGCGGCGTTTCGGCGCTCAGACCGGGCAGACTCGAGTTGGCAATCCACTGTCGACCCTCGCGCAACCATGCGGCGAATTCGCCCCCGCTGCCGCCGCTCCTCGTGATCAAGGTGTTGACATGGGGAAGCACGTAGCGCGTGACATAAGCCCAGTCGTAGGGGCCCTGGGGCTTGATATGAAGCGAACTTGGGTAATAACAGTAGGCGATCTCCGGTACAGTTCGAATCTCGAGCGAGCTCGGCTCGGCGTTCTTCACCCGAACAACATGCTTTCCTTCGGTCAGTTTGCGCATGGCTTCGAAGTCGCCGGTATCCGGATTCGCCCGCCATACCAGAGGTTCGTTTTCGTCATCGAGGAAGAGTGACGGCGTCTTCACGGCCGAGCTCTGTACAAACACCCACCCATCACGGGGGTTCACAAACTCGCG
>CAYTDF010000001.1:7109-37691 GCA_964436365.1 uncultured bacterium
TGGGCAGGCGCATCGCGAGCAGGTCTGTAACGAAGTTATTGCGGACGTTGAGTTCGGCGTACTCACCCTCCCATGCTCGCTGCGTCGGCCAGGTGATCTTCTGAGTCCAATCCATGCCTGCGAAGGGCCGTCCATCCGGACCGGTCAAAGCCACATGAAGGTCGTACGCGGCACCCGGTTCGGCATCGGCGACGTCACGGCGGATCGAGACAATTTCCGTCTCGGCAAGCAAGGGCGCCTCCCATTTCTGGGGAAGGGTCGTGCCTGGCTTCACTAGCGTGACGGACAACGTCGCATCGGGCCTCAGATTTCCCAGTCCAGCGGAATACACATCCACAGAGAGCAGGTGACCCTCGGGTTCCATATAGACACTCACCAGGGAATCGAGTGGAAGCCGCTCAACATCGGTCGTCAGGATACAAGGCAGACGCCAGAGCCCACCGCTTCCACCCCAGTCGTTCGCTCTGATAGAAATACGATTCGACTCGCCGAAACGGAGTCCCGGAGTCAGTTCGGCCACGAGAGGGACCCAGGCCATGCAGACGTCTTCGGCCTCGCCAAACGTATTGATAAGCCGATCGTTACAATAGACGTCACCGGAATCATTCATGGAGCCGAGATAAAGCCAGACGGGCTTCCCTTCCCACTCGGCCGGAATATCGACGCTCCGCCGGTACCAGGCGTAACCATCGACCTCGGGGAATCCCTGATCCTCCCAGCGCACCCCCGCCGCGATTGCGGTCCAGCCCGTTTTGTCCAACTCGTCGGCGAACCATTCTTGCGCGACGCCGACATTTGTGGGGTCGGGCTTGAAACGCCAGCCCTCAGTCAAATCGAGAGTCGTCTGGGCAGACGTATCGACGCTCAGAACCAAGAAGAAGGTCGTGACACCTACCATCAACCGATTCATCGGATATCTCCTCACGGCACACTACATACACGTGTGTGGCACAGCTCAATCCCCGGACGTATGGGGGCGGTTTTCTACGGGGCGACGTCAAACACCTTACGTAGATAGACGACGTCGTCCACTCGGCTGTTTTCATGTGCCCAGATACAGCTGGCGTGGCTGGGAAGCCCAACACGTTCGGTCGTGATTGGATCCCCTCCGGGGGTTCCCGCAGCACTGGCAAACGACCTGGCGTCATTCCAAGCGCCGTCATCGTACTCGAGTTTTGTCCACCCCTCGCCCGGGTCGCGTGAAACGCGCCAGCTCTCGTCGGTGACGAGGCTGATCCCTCGAGCGCGAAGTGCGAGCACCAATCCCGCCTGGCCCGCCTCGTTCTTGGCCTTCGCCGCCAAGATATGCTTGCCGGGCATAAGCAGAGACTGATACAGTTCCGTCTCTCGCCAGGTATCGCCCGACCCTAGTTCCACACCGTCCAAGTAGAGGGTGTACGCGTTGTCTCCACAGGCGGCAATCGTCGCGCGGGCATCGCCACCCAACCGCCAGACAGCGACTTGGGCCGTATTTCCGGCGTGCGTTTCGGGCTGAGCATCGGCGACTTTCTTGTACAGCGCGAGAGCCTCATCGATCCGCCCCACGTCTTCATGCTGCATGGCAGCGAGAACTCTGAGTACACCCGACATCTCCCCGTTGGGGTACTTAGCCAGTGTTTTACGCGTCAAGACCAGGGCGCTCTCGGTTTCACCGGCCTCCAAATGCAGCATCACCTGTCGGCATGCGGCATTGACTTCGCGAATCGCGACCATCTCTTCGGATAGCCGGTCGTCTACCGGAGGGAGGACAAACTGCCCTTTGCTGTCGTTAAACGGGCGGTCCTGATACCAATAGGCAACGCTAGAGTAATCGTCGCTGCGGTCGTTGGCATGGCCGTGCTCGATGCTGACTTTGATCGATTTCCTGAACGGGATCGGATCGGCAATGTGGAACCGGTAGACCGTGCAACGCGAGCCGAGATCGAGCCCCTCGCAGATCGGACTGCCATAGAAGAGGCCGTCGATCTCACGCATACCCCAGGCATCACAGAAATAATCTTCGCTACCGGTACCGACGAACCGCGGCTCACGCTCGCCGTCGATCCAGATGAAATCGTCGCCCTCACCCCACCAGCCGGAAGCCTGGTTGGTGATGGAGAGATTGCAGCCGACGTAGTGTCCGCGACCTTCGGTCTCCAGCAGGAGGTAATTCTCCGCGCCGTCGAGGTTGATGTGGTCGAGATCGACCTTGGGACACGGCCATTCTTGACGGTAGCGGGCGTGAAAATAGAGCGCATCCTCGGGAAGAGCGGGAAGACGCTTGTAGTCGATGTAAGAGTAGAAGGCCCCGACGGTCTCCGACCCCTGGTTTTCGATTTCCAGTCGAGCGGATCGCCTAAACGGCATGGGCCAGAAACAATTGCGGGCGCGACCCTCGCTAGAGACACGAAACGGCAGACTCTTCACAGGCCGGTCGACGCCATGCCCCACACAGAAGAAGTCACCGAGAGGCGCTTCGATGCTGGGCTCGCTGTGGCCATCCCAATAGGCGCGAAAAACCAGCTTGCGGCTGTAGAACTCCTCGGCCGCCACAGTGCACCAGATATGCGTGATCGCGCCCGGTCCTTCGAGGTCAGCGATGACGAGCGTCTCGCCGGGCTCGATTTGGCGTCGATCGCCATTCCCACCGGTGCGATCCCATGAAGACTCCCGGTACGCCTCAAACTCGAACGGCCGGATAAGCGATCCAAGCAGTCCGGCGGGAGTCAGTGACACGTCCATTTGCGGAGGGGGTGCCTGCGGGAGGAGAGCGGGGGTCGCTTCCACCGTGCGGACGAAGACATCCTGGGGTTCGACGTTCGCCGTCTCGACTCGTACGGCCTCACCACGCTCACCGGTCGCACAACCTGCGAGTACGAACAGACATAGACATCCACACACCCACTTTTGAGTCATCCTACCGTCTCCTTGACTATTGATTCGTTTTCACGTTTGACGCCCCGCCGTATCGCTACGACCCGATCCGCCATATCCCGCCCTGACTACGCAAACCATTGGAGGCGTCGTAGGGGATGATCCAACAGCAGTCCAAATCCGCACGGAATCCGTAATCCAGCGAAGGACCGACGGAGTACAAGAACGAGCTCACACCCCGGAAAAGATGTTCGTACGGCAATCCCGGCTCCCACGAGTTGACACCCTCATTGTATTTACGATTCAGAAAGAACATCGACTTCTGAGACTCTTCAGGATTTGCGATCGGTGTGTACCCGGCCTTACTATTGAACGGATCGACGGGGATACTGCCCATATAGGCGACGGGTGTGGTGAGGTGCTTTCCGGAGGAGGGTTCGTTCCCCCACTTCAGCGAATAATGCGAGTAGACCCCGGAGCGGCCGTCGGGTGGATACTCGTTGGTATCGATCTTGTACGACTCGAGCGCGGTTCCCAGAGCCTGGGCGTCGGCTTGTACGCGGGAAACCTTCGCACGGGTCTGCGCGTTTAGAAAGTTGGGGACGGCAATAGCCGCCAAGATTCCGATGATGGCGACAACAATTAGGAGTTCAATCAGCGTAAACGCGCGTCCGGTACTTCTCATACTTTCTTCCTCTTCTGATAGAAATTGGCTGAAGAGCCCTGTCAGGGCGACGTAACGCTCGAATTGTACCACAGATCGCAGCGCTGCACAGCGGCCATGCACGAGGTGGGAGAGCGCCCGGGTTGACTCGATTCGTCGCCTCGGGGATCATGTCTTCTAGTATCTCCCAAGAGTTCTTTCCGATAGAAAAACGCGAGACGCCCAACTTTCGCGGGCACTTCGTGCACACTGGAAGAAACTCACGAGAGACGCTTCAGGGGGGCCGAACGACACATCCCAGACCGCGAAACCGGAGCCGTGCACGGCAGACGGCTCCCGTTGATCTTCAGGAGGAAGAAATCCCATGAAACCCTTTCGTCAGATGTCCAGAACCGTATGGACCACACTCGCTATTCTGCTCACGATCCAGAATGGCGTCACAGCGGCCGATAAAGCCTCGGAGAAGAATGAAATGAAGACGAGCGCGCAAGTGACAATCGAGGCCGTCGCGGATTCTAGCGGCAGACCGATTCCATGCCGTATGTGGCTGGGTATCCCCGGGACCAAGGAGCAGTTCAGACCCGATGGTGCATACGACTATAGAGGCGCTTGGACATCGAAGGGCATATCGACACTCCGCGTTCCCGTCGCGTCTGGCGATTCGATCAAGTTGGAGCTGGTCGTTTCGCGCGGGTTGGAATACATCCCGGTGAAGTTTCCAATCACGCTTAAAGCGAACGAGACGTCAAGAATCCAAGTTTCGCTGAAACGTTGGACGGAAATGCGAAAGAAAGGCTGGTGGTCGGGCGACCTCCACGTGCATCGACCCGTCGAGCAGATGTCGGCCCTCCTCTTGGCGGAGGATTTGAATCTCGCCCCGATCCTCACGGTCTGGAACAAGAAGAACTTGTGGGCTGATACGGGGCTTCCGGACGAGTTGCTCGTGAATGTCGACGCCGAACACGCCTACCACACGCTGTCGTGGGAGGACGAGCGTGGTGGCGGAGCCTTGCTCTATTTTAACTCACAAAGCATCCCGTTTGACATGAGTGACGACGCGCCCTGGTGGCCGATCATGGCTAGCCGGTGCCAAGGTGGAAAAGAGGCGGGCGCATGGCTGGAGGTCGAAAAGCCGTTCTGGTGGGAGGTCCCGGTCTGGGTGGCGCTGGCCGAGGTCGATTCCATCGGCCTGATCTCGAACCACTTTACGGCGGACCGGACCTGGGCGGACGAAGTCTGGGGCCGTCACCGTGACCTCGACGTCTATCCGGGTGAACTCGGGTTCGCGCACTCCATCTGTGATATTTATTACCACGTGTTAAACCTCGGGTTCAACATCCCCCCCACCGCCGGGGCGGCAACCGGCGTACTCCCCAATGAGTTGGGCGGAAACCGGACCTACGTCTATCTCGGCGAAACGTTCGGCTACGACAACTGGTGGGAAGGCCTGAAGGCGGGCCGCTGCTACACCACCAACGGTCCAACCTTGCTGGCATCGGTCCAGGGCGATCTGCCCGGAGCCAAGCTCGAGCCATCACGCCAAACCCCAGTCACGGTGGAGATCGAATCGCGGCGAGGTATCCGCGCGGTGGAGATCGTGGTCGACGGGAAAGTGACGGAACGTCACGAGATGGACGGCACGGCGCACGCATTGCAGAAAACATTCGAAGTCGACACGCGCGAGGCGGCCTGGCTCGCCGTCCGCTGTTTCGAAACCGAGACGGGCAACATCCGCTATGCGCACACGGGACCGTTCTACATGAAAGGCCGCGAGCGGGCCAAGACGTATCGTGAAGACGCAGCGTTCTTCGTGAAGTGGCTCGACGAGTTCATCGCGCAGGATTAGGACGATCCGAAACGCGAGCTGACCGACGCCCAAAGAAAGGCAACCCTGGATGTGTTCGGCCGCGCGCGAACCTTCTACGCGAATCAGTAGCCGCCGCACAACGTATTTCGCTCACGTTCCCGCAAAGGAGAAGATGCCGTGACACTCACACACCTCATCGTCGTCGCAACAATCGCCACCACTCCACTCGATTCGCCACGTGATCGGATCGAGGCGTGGCTGAATACCCAAGTGGACGCCTGGCAGTATCATTACGGTGAAGCCGAGGGTGCGGAGCGAACGGATTTCGACGATTCCGCGTGGGAGACGGTGACGGTGGGCCATCGCTGGTGGCCGCACGACTCCACCTGCTGGCTGCGCACGACGATCGTCGTGCCCGAAACGATCATGGGGTTTCCGACAGCCGGGAAACGCCTCCGGCTGATCTGCGGGATGGACAACAAAGCCGTCGCGTATGCCAACGGCGTTGAGAAACAACGCTTTGAGTGGTGGGACGGCGATGTTGTGTTGACGGAAAAGGCAAAGCCGGGTGAGGTTATCCAGGTGGCGCTCCACGGTATCAACGGCCCCGGCTGGGGCGTTTTCTTGCGAGCCGAGCTGGGCACAGACGAAAGCCTCGCCCTGCGGGACTCGATCGCGGGGCTCTTCAAGAAGATCGATCTGATCGAGACACACCTAAAAGCGGACGATACGGTTTGGCGCAAGACGATCGAGTCGATCTATGACGGCCTCGATCTCGACCGTCTGATCGACGCCAACATCCCCAGCGACGAGCGGGCTCGAGAGACGGCGAGCTTGACCGCCAAAGCGGAACTGGAACTCTTGCGGATTACGGAGTCGACGGACGCGCGCCTGCCTGAGGTCGAAACCCAGCTGAATGAACTGGACGCCCAAATCGACGCGGGCCGCGCAAAACAGACCCCGATGGATTACGTGCGCGTGAAAGCGCGTGTGGTGCGAAGCTTCATTCAGTACGCCCGGGACGACTACGCCCAAGGAACTTTCTGGCACAGAATCCGCGCCGAACGGACCGTTTCGTATCTGGAGAACCTGGTTCGCGACGCGCTCCAGGTGGCCGAGGCCATCCTACACAATCCAGCTCTGGATAAGCCCGTCCCACGCTATCGCACGGGCCGGCTGGCGATTCGAGACGGTGCGTTCGAGCAAGACGGCCACCCCGTTTATCTGAGCGGTGTGGGACACTTCGGGCAAGTTCGCCGGGACGTTCCGATCTTGCAGGAGTACGGCCTCAACGTGATTCAAATCGAGATCGGCCCCAACAGCGTGGTGATGGAAGACGGCTCGGTTTCGCTCGACGGACTTCAATCGAGTATCTTGGATGTTCTCAAACAGGCGGAGGAGTCGAACGTTGCGGTTTGCGTGCTTCTGTCACCGCACTATTTTCCGGGATGGGCAATCGAGAAGCATCCGGAACTTGCGGAGGCCGGTCACGGTTTCCAAGGATACAATATCGATCATCCCGTGGCCCGCGAAATCATCGAACGTTTCTTGCGGACGGTCGTGCCCCATATAACCGCCTACAAATCACTCAACAGTTTCTGCCTTTCCAACGAACCGCAATACATCAGCCGGACAGAGGTCTCGGCCAAACTGTTTCATGCGTGGCTCAAGGAGCGGCATACGAGCATCGACCGTCTCAACGCACTCTACGGTACGAATTACACCGGATTCGAACAGGTGCCTCAGGCCACGCGGGACGACCCGGACCCACCCTACATCGACTGGTGCGAGTTCAACCAGGAACGTTTCCTAGACTGGCATCGCTGAATGGGGGATATCATCCATTCCATCGCACCCGACATCCCCGTGCACGCCAAGAGTATGGCCCACAGCTGGGGCGGCTGGGAGCATTTCGGACTCGGTGTCAACCACGAGGATTTCGCCAACCTGGGACGAGTTACCGGGAACGACTGCTTCGCTCCGCCGACGCGTGAGGACGAGTATCTGCACGCGCAACATTGGATTCTGCAAGCGATGCACTACGATTTCCAACGGTGCGCCGCGCCCGAAAATCCCATCTTCAATACCGAGAACCATCTCATCCCCGACGACGACCCCGTGTTTACTCCCGGAGGACATATCTATACCGGGCTGTGGCAGGGAGCGGTCTACGGCATGGGCGGCTCGACCATCTGGGTGTGGGAACGTGGCGAGGGTAAAGATACGAAAGACAACATTCTGACCCGGCCGAATTGTGTCGAGGCGGCGGGGCGGGCCAGTTTAGACCTGATGCGTCTCGGTCCCCATGTTGCGAAACTCGCGAAGCTAAAACCCGAGGTCGGCCTGTTTCACGCCTGGCATAGTTTCGCCCGGACCAACGATACCGCCGAAGCCTCGGTGGCCGCCTACGAGGGCCTGGCCAATCTCGGTGTACGAATCAAGATCGTCACAGAAAAGACGATCGCTCAGGGAGCGCTGGAGGGGTTGGCGGCGGTCGTCGTTGCGAAAACCTCGCGGGTGCACCCGGAGACGGCCCGAGCCTTCGAGCGCTATGTGGACGGCGGGGGAACGGTCTTCGCCGTAGAACCGTGTTTCACGCTGGATGAATATGGCCGGGAAGTTCCAGAGCTTTCGCAGTGGCTGGAGAAGGGCGCTCGTTCGGGCCGTGTGGTGCGGCTGAACACCTCCGTGACTGCGCGCGCCATGCGCGATCTGGTCGGGGAACGCCTGAAACAGATGCAGCGCGGTACGCCGCTGGCGCTGACCGACGCGCACGGTGACGCGTTGTGGAGTGTGTTGTGGTTGGTGCTCGATGACGGCGACCGGTATATCGTCAATGTCGTGAATGAACGCCGGTTTGCGCAGACCATTCAACTCCCCATTCAGCGCCACGCGACGGTCACCGACCTGATTAGCGGAGAGACGTTTCGCCGGAAGATCGAACTGGAGCCGCTACGCCCGCTGCTGCTGAGCGTCGACAAGAAAGATATTCATCGGTTCAAGAAGGCAAAGGAGCCGCTGTATTAGGGGGTGGGTGAGCCGTGGGAGGGTGCCCCTCTACAGGAACTCGGCCACCTTCATTTCTTCCCAAGATCTTTGACGCGGTCCGGTAGATTGGGCAGTGTGGGAAACGGTGCGTGCGGCTCGAGCTGATACCAGTAGGCCGCCGAGGCGATGTCGTCGGTGAGTTTCTTGTACCTCTTCTCATCGGGCCCCCACCCGATAGCCTGAAGAGTAATGCGAAGGTCTCTGTCGAAACAGACCGGATCCAAAATGTGCCAACGGTACAGGCTCCAGAAATACGGCGGGTTCTCCTCGCCGTTCGTATCCCCGGGAAGCACCGTCCCAGCATAGGCGGTCGAGTAGATCTGAGGGAACCCGTAGCTTCCACAGAAATAATCCTCGGTGCCAGTCCCGCAGATGGTGGGGAATTCCCTATCGCCATCCATGTAGAATTTGATCTCGCCCTCGCCGAACCAGCCCTGCTAATTTTGTATCCACGCCAAGAAGGTCCCGGCATAGCGGCCCTTACCTTGGATGCCGTCGACAATCACGAACGGATTGACGGTTTCCGTGGTGGCTCGCCGCCACTGGCAGTGCAAGTACCCCGCATCGGCGGCCACGTCGGTCTCAACATAGGTGATCTGGTAGGCCAAGAGTTCCATATCCTCGTCACGCTCGTTGGTGAACGTCACCCGTACGTGTTTGCGAAAAGGCATGGGCCAGTAACAGTTCATCGCGTTGGCGGGATTGACGGTGACCGCCAACGAGTTGACTGGCGCGAATCGTTCATGGCCCACGGCAAAGAAATCCGGTGCGGGCACTTCGATGGAAGGCGTCTCTTCGTCATCCCAATAGAACTGCAGTACATGCCCCCGGCTGAGCCCATCCACCAACCAGATGTGTTGAATGATTCCCGGACCGTCGACATCCATCAAGGTGGCGGTCTCCCCCGCGTTGACTCGAATAAAAGGCCGGACCTTCCAGCCCTGTCCCAGATCGTCCGCGGCGCGCGCAGCGGTGGCGGGGTTCGGTTCGGACGGATTGGGGATTGCCATCCCGGCCTTCCCCTTCTCGCCCGTGGGATTCTCGGCACAGACCGAACGTGTCCGCGCGTCGGTCATGTACGGCAGCGAACCCAACCCCCATGCCGGTCCAATGCGTTGTGTGTGGCGTGCGCCTGTATCGCAACTCATAGCCAAACCTCCACAGCCAAGTCTCCACTGGCAATCAGAATCGGGACGAGTCTAGAACATTTCCACTTCATTATGGGTCTCGTTCCATGCGTGATATCACAGACGCCAACGCTGAAACGCAATCCCACGCTTGCCGTAGGCACGATACGCGCCCACTCGCCCAAGGTCAATCACCTGCCGAAGACGTTATTCGGTATCCCCGGACATGGCTTCGAGCGTCTTTCATTTCGTAAGCCCCCCTCTCCACATAGAGAGCGGTATGTGGCATGATTGGGGAAGGAGTCGGAGGGGATCAATCTCCCACGACTCCCGGCAGCACTGATTCGGGAGGTCTAACAAGATGAGCCTCGCCACTCTGGCCACGAAACTCGCCGTGGTCGGTACAGTCGGCTATTTCGCCACAACATCCGCGGAGGATCTGTTCGCGGGGATTGGCGATTCCATGAGTATCACGGCCGCCCGTGCCGATATGAAGACCTTCCACAACAAGTTTTCCGAGTATTACACCTTGTCGGGACGGTACCCAAACACGGCGGAACTGCATCGAATGCTGAACGAGGAGTTCGATACACCGCTGGCAATCACCCTCGCCGATCCCTGGGGAGCGGAGTATCTATTCCTAGGGCGGGAGGTGGAGATTCGATGCTGCGGGCCGGACAAGAAAGTGCTGACACGAGATGACCTGACGACCCCGTATCCGGACAACCGAACGCGGCCCGTGCCCCGGGCGGGAGCCCGGCCAAGACAAGGAAAGAGGGGGAGGTAAAGACTGTGACGCTCGAAGGCGTAAGCCCTAAACTCAGACCGGTCCAAGAACACCCCTCACCGGAGTCACCCGATGAGGAGAGCGTGCTGATCGCCACAGGATCGGGCCAAGCCCTGGTGCTGCAACGAGAAGAGATCGACGCGCTGAAAGACTTCGACGGTTCGCAAGTGCGCGAAATCGCTAGCCGGATATGGAACCGAGGCGCTCACCCCCTAACCACATTGGGGCTGCTGTTGCGCCATCTGGATCGATTCGGTTTTTTGGAGTCCGGGTCGCTGCCCGCTCTGGAAAATGAAAAATCCAAGTCGTGGCACGTTTGGGTTCCCGATAAACAACCCGAGATACGTCAAGCGGATTCGGGACAAGTCCCCCCCGCCACATCGCCGTTTGGCCGTCTGGTTTCGTCCTCCGGATTTCTGGCGCTCTGCTTGATTCTTTTCGCAGCGGCGTTCGCCGTCTGGCGGTTGCGCCCTATCGATGCTATGCTGTTGTTGATCGGCGATTCGCCCGCGATGGGCACGCTGGTCTTTCTGGTTTCGACGTTCATCGCTTCCTGGCTCGGCGGATGGGTGCAAGCCCAAGCCGTCTCCTCTGCCAGCGGCTATCGGTGCGCTCTGGGCACGGAACTCGGTTTTGGGATACCCCTTCCCTGGCTCGATATGTCCCCGACGCTCACCACCCCACGCTCCACACGTTACCGCGTCTATGCAACCGCCCCCGCCCTGGTGCTGGCGCTGGGTTCTGCGGTCTACCTGCTCTGTCGCGCACTCCCATCGGCTACGGCCGGAGACGTCGGGGTCCAGGTTATGTCTGGGACATGGGCAGCCATCCTGGTCTACACATCCCCCTGGTGGCGTTCACCCTACACGCACCTGGCGATGATCTACTTACGAAAACCGAGCCCACTCAGTTTGGGGATCGACGCTCTCCGCGCCCTCGTGTTCTTTGTATTCGGCTCAAAATCTCAAGGCGAAACTCATCGCAGTTTCTTGACCGCGTGGGGCATTTGGGCCATCGGTTGGCCGCTCGTAGCGGTGCGGGTTCTCTCGGCGGCGTTCCGCCGGGATATGCCGATGTTGACACGTATGCTGGCCGACGAGTCGGGCACAGCCGCCTGGTGGGGACTCTTGGCGTTGACCGCAGTAATGTCACTCGGCGTGCTGGCCGTGGTCCTCTCCACCGCATGGCTCTTCGCTTCGGGGCTTTACCGGATCATCCATCACCGGTGGTGGCCGGAACGGACGGATGTGCTGACCGGATGCGGGTTCGTGTTGGCATTGGCTGTTCTGTGGCGTTTCGAATCGCCGCACGGTTATGAAATTTCTCTGGCCGCGCCCGCTGTTGGCGTCTTGTTGGGCATGCTGCTCATCTTCTGCCCTTGGCGATTGTCTCATCGCGATCTTCCGGGGCTGGAAGCGCTCCCCTACGGGGCCACAGGCTTGGTGGGTCTGTTCTTGTTTCTAGAGTCCAGTGGGATGACGGGTTCGACAAGTGGATGGGGTTGGCTCGCAGTCGCGTGCTTTGCGCTGATCTCGCTGGGATGCTGGGGCGGCGTTGGGCGAATCTGGCTTGCGATAGCGGTCGTCGCCGGGCTGCTGTCGGCCGGGGTCTGCGCGATCTGGGGGCAGAACAGTCTGATGCCCGGCGCGTTCGCCACAGGCGTTTGCCTGGCCCGATTCTTGGCGTCGTTGCAGGGGCGGGACCGACTGGCCTGGGGTTGGCTTCTGGGCGCGGTCGTGGCCGATACCGCCGGGAGTCTCGCCACAAACAACGGCCAATGGCCCGCGCTGGCCTTGTTCATCCGTCACGCGGGGTGCATTGCCGCCATCGCCGCTTTGGTGAGCCGCGCCGGTGCTCGCGCCTTCGCGCTGAGCCCCGACGAACAGACGGAATACGAGCGCGATCCCATGGAACGTCTCGGTCGAGAACTCCAAGGACTGACCGGGCTCGCCCATCCGAGTGTAACCGTAGGCACCGATTTCAACATCATTCATCAGCAGGTGGAGCGTTGTCTCGGTATACATACGTGGACATCGGTGGTCATGCGTTGGATCCCGCAACTGCGGTGGCATGAAGCTCTGGAGTATCTCCAGACGGTGGAGACCTGGGGACCGCCGCTCGACGCACTCGATACATGCAACGACCGAGAGTTCACGGAAGCGCTGCACCGTGTCCCGTGCCTGCGGGAAGCGGACACCAAGAACCATAACGTGAGTTCAACGGCTCGTCTCTTGATCGCTCATCCCGGAGATGTGTTGATCCGGCAGGGAAAGACTGACGATGCGCTGTTCATGATTCACAAGGGGCGAGTCGCAATCGAAATTGAAGAAGGCGGGATCGGTTCGATCACACTCGCCCAACTCGAACAGGGAACGTATGTCGGTGAGATCGCGTTTCTGACAGGACGCCCTCGCACCGCCACGGTACGGGCTGTAGCCCCCCTGTTGGCCTACAGACTGCGCCGTGCGGATGTGGAAACGGCATGGCCTGAACTCGGCGAACATCTGCGCGAAAAAAGCGATGACAGCGCGTGGAACCACAAACTCAGAGAACTCCCGGTTTTCAATGAAATGTCAGAATCCCTGTTCCTACGAACCACACTCCAAGGGGAACCGCACCACCTCCAACCGGGCGAATCCTTGGAGACGGGCGACGGCCCACCCCCCGTGGTCGCCGTGCTCGACGGGCAGGTCAAAATGAGTCCCGAGGAGCAACCGGAGAAAGGCGCTCCGCGAAGCACGCCCCTGCTGGGTATGTCCGATCTCTGGACGGCCCAAACCGATCCAATCCAATTCACCGCGGAGACGCCGGCATGGGTGGTGAGCATTCCGCGCGACCTCATGCAAGAAGCGGTCGAGGAAATCGTCCTCGATTCCGAGTTCTAGAGTGATTTTAGTTGGCTTCGAATTCAGCTGGGCGGTCAAAGAGCCTTTATCGCCCGGCCACGCAGGCGCTTCGCGCGCTTAGGATGCCGAGTTCTAGAGTGATTTTGGTTGGCTTCGAATTCAGCTGGACGGTCAAAGGGCCTTTATCGCCCGGCCACGCAGGCGCTTCGCGCGCTTAGGATGCCGAGTTCTAGAGTGATTTTGGTTGGCTTCGAATTCAGCTGGACGGTCAAAGGGCCTTTATCGCCCGGCCACGCAGGCGCTTCGCGCGCTTAGGGCGTGGTGTAGCGCTTCCTTTTGAATCAAGTCGCTTTCGGTAGCTGTTTCGGGCATTGAACAGATATCTTGTATCCAAGTGTCTCGTATCCGGGATGAACTCCTGGAAGAAACCCGTTGCGAACTCGACCGTCTGACGGAAGAGACGCCGCCCCACAGCCCAGCCCGGATACACATATCGAGTGTTTCTGCTATCCTAGCAACCGGCACAAACAGGGCGCTCCAGGCCCTGTCTTGGGGCTACGTTCCGAGCGGAGGAGAATCCCTATGTTTCAGTCGCGTCGCAACCCGGCAATGAGTCTTCTGTTTTTCGTCCTGATCCAGGCCATCCCCGATGGACACGGCGCGGACCGCGTGAAGGTGTGGGAAGGCCCACTGACGATTCGAACCTACCCCTGGTACCAGGATGTGAATCCGAAATTCACACCGTTCACGGGAAAACGTATCTATCCCTACACACAAGAGGATATGCTCTCCGAAGAGGCGGTGGATGTCGAATACGGGGCGGTCTTCCTGGAGAACGAGTTCCTGCGCGTGACGGTGCTCCCGGAGCTGGGTGGCCATGTCCATTCGGTCTTCGACAAGAGCACCAACGAAGAGACTTTCTATCTGAATGACGTGGTGAAACCGGGCCTGGTCGGATTACGCGGCGCGTGGATCCCAGGCGGGGTCGAATTCAACACGGGTCCCACCGGACACACGGCGACCTGCACATCACCGATCGACGCACGTCCGATCGAACACGACGACGGCAGCGCGTCGGTGACGGTCGGCCATGTGGAGCGTATTTTTCGCACGCAATGGGCGGCGGTCCTCACCCTACGTCCCGGCAAGGCGTATCTAGAAGAACGCATTCGTATGTTCAACCCGCGCGAGACACCGCAGCCGTACTATTTTTGGAACTGCACCGCCGTGCCCAACACCGACGGGATGCGGTTCATGTATCCGATGACGCTCGGAACGGACCACAACGGCACATCGTTCTACTCCTGGCCGGTGCACGAGGGCAAAGACATGTCCTGGTCCAAGAGTTACCAGGATATGAGTTCGATTTTCGCCCAAGAATGCGACCAAGATTTCTTTGGGTCTTATGACTACGACCTTGACCGCGGTGTCGTGGCCTTTGCGGACCATCGACTTCTGCCAGGCAAGAAGGCGTGGACCTGGGGCCGAGGTCAGATCGGAGTTCTCCACCAGGGCGCCATGTCGGACGGTGACGGTTTCTACAACGAGATTCAGACGGGGCCACTGCGCACGCAAGCCGACTTTGGGCTCATCCCCCCCCATGGGGTCGTGACCTGGGAAGAATGGTGGTATCCGGTGCACGGATTGCAGGGTTTCGAGTACGCGAACCGGGACGCAGCGATCAATGTCACGGATTCGCCGAACGGCCGGATTGTGAAACTCCTAGGAACCGGGATATGGAAGAACAGCCGAGTCTCCATCGTCGCTGGGACTCAAAAGACGACTCGGGTAGTCGACCTCAGCCCCCGGGAACCGACCGAGATCGTGGTGAACGAACTCGACAGTTCCCTGCCCTGGACGATCACCGTGACGGGAGAGCGAAACGAACCGCTGGCGAGTTTCACGTATCCCCTGCCGCTTCCGCTCATCACGGAACCTGAAGCCAAACCGACACCGCCGGAGAACTCGGCGCACGCCACCTATTCGCAGGGTGTCTCGGCCCTCAAACAGAATAATCCCGAGAGCGCGCGCAAACAGTTCCTGGCGGCGCTCGAACAAGACTCACACGATGTGGGGAGCCTGGTCGAACTGGCGATGCTGGATTTGGAAGCGGGCGATTGGAGAGAGGCGGCCTCGTACGCGGGCGCCGCGGTCGAGCGTTATGAAGATCACGGTGGCGCACAGCTGGCTTACTCGGAAGCGCTGCTCCAACTCGGCGATCCGGAACGTGCGTTGGACCACGCTTACTGGGCCATGCGCGATGAGAAGACTCGCGCCCGAGGCTTCGCCCAGGCGGGACGTATCGCGACCCGGCGCGGCCGTTACGATCAAGCCATCCGGCAACTGCGCCGCGCGCTGGAAGTCAACAGCGAAACGTTGGTCAGCCGGAACCGCCTGGCCCTCGCCCTCTTGGCGAAGGAGGAGAACGAAGAAGCGGCCCAGGTCGCGACGGGGATTCTCGAGATCGATCCAATCGACCGTCTGGCGGTAACGACTCTCGCCTTTGCGGAACCGAGCGCCAAGCACCTTCGCATGCGGAGCGCGGTGTTGCGTAACAACGCACAAAACGTGCTCGAAGTGGCCTACGCGTTGGTCGATCTGCGCTTCCCCGAACGAGCGTTGCAGATCCTCAACGAAGCGTACTTGGAGACAATCGAGTTGGACACACTCCCTCCTGCGCGGAGTTGGAGCCAGAATCCAAAACCGTACGCCAAACAGCCAGAGACACCGCTGGAGCCAATGGCGTTGTATCTGGCCGCGTATCTCCACCAAGTTGTCGGTGAGACGAGAGAGGCGGCTGAATGGTATCGGCGCGCCGCAGCCTACGCGCCGGACTTCAGTTTCCCCTACCGCGTGGACTCGGTTCCGGTTTTGCAGGCGGCCGTCCGGCAGAATCCATCCGATGCTCAAGCGTCGAGGATGCACGGCCATCTGCTCGCTTCGCTGGGCAAGATGGAGGAGGCCCGGGAAGCCTGGGCCAAAGCGTCGGAGAACGATCCTCGCGACAGCGTGAGTTTGGCCTGCCTGGCCCAAGCGTGCTGGAAATTGGACGACAACCTGGATGCTGCGGCCACTTTATACGAACGGGCGATCACAGCCCGGCAAGAAGATCCTGTGCTGCTCCGCGACGCCGCGCGTGTGTACACCAAGAACAAGCAGTTCGCGAACGCGCGGCGGCACCTGGAGGCGGCCGTGCAACTCGAGAGGAAACGTGGAGATTGCTTTGAGGAGCTGTGCCGACGGTATCTGGATGACGGCGATCCCAGACTGGTCGTCGCGCTGCTGAAGACAACCACGTTCTCCAACCAAGAAGCGCGGCGCGTGATCCACAACCTGTTCGCCGAAGCCCATCGAACGCTGGCCAAGGAGACCTACGAAGCAAAACAATACGGCAAGACCATCGAGCACGCGCAAGCCGCGATGACCTATCCCGAAAACCTCGGAGTGGGTCGTCTCAGCGAACCGAACGAGGCGCGGGAATACCTCTGGATCGGAAAAGCGCATCTTGCCATGGGGAACAAAGCGGAGGCGAAGAAAGCGCTGACAAAAGCCGTCTCTTTCTCTCAAGAGGATGATGAAGATATCGCCAAGGCGGCTCGGGAAGCATCCGAATTATTGAAATAGCATGAGAACGAACACGAGGGAACTGCAATCACAATGAGAACGGTTCAACTTAAATCAGAACGCACTCACGGTTTCACGCTAATCGAACTCCTTATCGTGGTGGCCATCATCGGCATCCTGGCCGCGATCGCCGTCCCGAACTTTCTCAATGCGCAAATCCGCGCCAAGGTGGCCAAGACCGAGGGAGAGATGAAATCTTTCGTGACCGCCTGCGCAATGTACCGGCTCGATCACGGGCGGTACTTCCCGCACGCGGGCTTTCCCGGCGTCTCTCACGAACCCTGGCAGAACAAGTATCTCACCACACCGCTGGCCTATTTCGGCACCCAACCGCGAGACCTTTTCCAGGATGTGGCGAACCCCGATGTAGGCGCGTGGAATTTGACGTTCGGTATGTATCACATGGAAACGATCTTCATGCCGGACGGCTCGTTCTACGCGAGTGGAGCGATGAACCCGCGTAGCCGTGTGCCCAACAATCCTGCGGACGTGGCCCGGGCCTTCGCCGGTAAACCGAATTCGTACGAACTGTGGAGCCTCGGCCCCAATGGCAGGTTGGATTATAACGTCTCGGGCAGCGGGATCAGCGGATTCGTCTACTACCAGTCCAGCAACGGCCTCCTGAGTGTGGGGGATATCATCTGGATCCGGCCGTAGAAAGCGGACAGAGAATCACAGTTCCGGGATAAGCGGCACAGCGGGGAGCGTGACAGTCTCACCGACGGCGGGCGGGATGAAGGGCACGTAGAGCCCATCACGATATTGCAGCCACCGCAAAGATTCATCCTCCAGAGGCACGTCGAAACGGAAGAGAGCGCGGTCCGGGCGACGCTCGGAATCCGTGCCGATGACTTCGACCCGCATGCCGGTCACTTCAACCGTGTCGCCGACGCGCAACGGGCTAGATGGGCCGCGGACAAGACGACTGAACATATCTTGAATGAATCCGCCCTCGGGCCGGATCGAGAGCGAACGTTCATCGATGCGAGTGATCTCGAGCGGGGTGGCGGAGGAAGCCAACATGCGCGTGTGACGCGGAATGGGTTGACCGGCCAAGGTCTGCAACATCGAGAAGTATGGAGGAAAGTAGACGTTGATCGCGTTCACAAAGATGAAGTCCTGATCCTCGGTTCGGGCGTCGGTGGATAGCCGACTTGCGGGGAGTTCGAAAAGTCCCTTTGTCGTGACTGGACTGAGCGCGGCGAGCGGAAGAAGGAGAGGGGCAAGGATCAGATTCGCGAACACGAGCAAAACAAACATGCTCTTTACCGATATCCGCCCCGCAAGCCGCACTGAGAGCGGATAGATCCGGTCACGAATCGCCGCAACAAATTGCGCCAGCAACCCCATCGCGCCCAGACCGGCGAATAGCAAAAGACGTTCGTGCGGAAACGTCGCACAGACCGGCACGAGCGACAAAAGCATGCCCGTGGCCCAAAAACGCGCGACAGGATCACGCTTCAAAAACGGCGTAAGAACAACGCCCAGCCAAATCAGAAAAAGAACGGCGCATGTCCAGAGAATCCATACGGCACTCTCGTTCATGATGAACACTGCGCCAAGCATGGGAAACGTCCACTGGCCCAGAAGCAAGACCGGCATTCTTTCCAGGACCGCCCCGGCAAATAAGAACGGTTCACTGACGGGGTCGAGATAGAAGCCGGAGCCCCATGCGCCGTAACCGTTCAGACGGTAATAGATCGCCCAAATCCCAAAGACGACGGCGTGGGGCAATAGACTCTGACAGCGAGATTTCAAAGAGTCTCGATCCAGGAATAGAGTGTATGAGAACAGATAGGCCACTGCGCCAAGGGCAAACTCGGCGGAGAGCAGCCCTAATGCGAGCGCGAGCGGTCCGAGATAGGCTCCCGACCGCCAGCGGTCGCGCCGCCAGCGGTCGTGCGCCAGAAGCGCCAGGAGTCCGAAGAGAGTCGCGACGAGCGCGTTTCGATTGGCCAGCCAGGCCGCACAGAAACCATGTGTATCGTCCAACGCAAACAGAAGCGCCGCCAGCCCGGCCACCCAGGTGGCTCCCATCACCCGGCGATAGAAGCATGCGGCGGCGAAAGTCAGCGCGGCGAACCACAAGAGACTGTGAAGATGCATCAGGGGCGCGCTGTCCGGCCATAGGGCGTAATCGAAGACGTGAGTCAGTACAGTGAGCGGACGAAAGAAGTTCAGACGGAGCCGGTCGGCGGTCCACCAAGGGAAGAAGCCCGTATCCATGAGGAACTGAGTCCGCTGGGGGTCGCCGTCGACGAACGAGAAGAGATCGTAGCGAGAAACCTGGTACTCGGCATACTCGGCGTACTCTTCGGGAATGGTTGGGAGCCCGAGCAGCATCACCCGATGCGCATAGTCATCCACATTCCATCCGATCCAGAGCGATGGGAGCGTGAGAAACATCGCCAAACACGCCAGGAACGGGGGAAGATGCCGGTGAGCCAACCAAGCGCGTCGTGTTTCGGACGGAATCATTCAGAATCTACCTTGCCGAGAGCGTTCCCATCGTCAGGAAGAACCATATAGACGCGGACATGCCCACAGCCGCTTACCGTCCGACTTTCGTGCTTCCCTAGATCACCATACAATACCGAGCATTCTGCGTATAGAAACGAAACCACTGGGAACAGAGCGTCTGGAGGACCCCATGATCGATAAAAAAGCACGAGAAGAGATTTTGAAACGCGGTAAGCCCGAGCAAGACTGGCGAGGCGAACCGATGCTTGGGGGGGGATATGGTGAAGAAGAGGTCGAGGCGGCAACCCAGGCGATCCGTGGGGCTTTCGATGTGACCCAGGGGTTCGGATTTTCCGCTTCACCGATTCCCGAGTTCGAGGAAGCGTTCGCCAAGTATGTGGGAACAAAGCACGCCATCGCCATCAACAGCGCGGGGCCCGGGCTAGACATGGCCATGCGCTATCTGAAACTGCAACCGGGAGATGAGGTGATCGTCCCGGCGCTCAATTTCGTGGCGTCTCCACTTGCGGTGATGGGTGCGGGCGGACAGATCGTTTGGGGTGAGGTCGATCCCCGAACGTTACAGCTGGACCCCAACGATGTCGAGAAACGAATCACGCCGCGCACGCGGGCGATCTTCCCCGTTCACATGAACGGCCTCTCCGCCCCGATGGACGATCTTCTGGAGGTCGCCAGCCGTCACTCACACGAAACGCACGGTTCTCCGGTCGTCATCGGCGATGGCGCCCGGGCATGCGGCGGGGGCTACAAGGATGGCAAAATCGGCAAGAAAGGCCTGCTGAATGTCTTCTCGTTCCACACCATGAAGAATATGTGCACACTGGGCGAAGGTGGCATGGTCACCACCGACGACGACGATGTGGAACGATTCTGCCGTTCAACGCGATTCTATGGTGGCGAAACGGAAGAGTGGGGCACCTCGAACGTGATGACGACGGTGCAGGCGGCGGTCGGGCTGGTGCAGCTCGGTAAGTTGGGAGGATTCATCCGCGAAAGGCGGCGGCTGGCCTATCAACGGCACGAATGGCTGGAAGGCGTTCCCGAACTCGCCCCGCCCTACGAGCCCGAAGATTGCGAGCATACCTTCTATCTGTATACCTGCCTGGTCTGCGAGGAATGGGCCGGGGAGAAACGCGACCGGCTGATCGCAATGATGGATGAGGAGTTCGGCGTGGGGTGTGTGATTGCGAACCCGCCGGTGTACGAAACACGAACCCTGCTGCGCGATCACACGGCGGGACAGACCCTGCCGCTCTCCGAGGCCATTGGCAGACGGCTTCTCTGCGTGTCGCTTCATCCAACGATGGGCGATGAACTGAACGAATATATCGCGGCCAGTTTGATCGAGTGCGTGGAGCGTCTGCGCTAAGCCGATCGTACGAGAAACAAGTGAAAGAACCGGGTTACGGGAGAAGAGACGTGGGACAGAAACTGAAGTGGGGCATCATCGCTACCGGGAGAATCGCCCATACCTTCGCGCAAGGGTTGGCCGACTCGAAAACCGGCGACCTGGTAGCGGTCGCGAGCCGCACGCGTGAATCGGCGGACTCGTTCGGCGACACATACGCTGTGGAACGCCGCTACGCCGGTTACGCCAATCTGCTCGCCGATCCCGAGGTCGAGGCGGTCTATATCGCGACGCCGCACCCCATGCATCTCGAATGGGCGGTCGCCAGCGCCGAAGCCGGAAAGCATATTCTGTGCGAGAAACCTCTTGGCATCGACCGTGCGGAAGCGCTCACGATCATCGAGGCCGCCCAAAAGCACGACGTGTTTCTCATGGAAGCGTTCATGTACCGCTGTCATCCGCAAACCGCGAAGATGCTGGAATTGATCCGCGAGGGCGCAGTGGGCGAAGTCCGCGTGATTCAGGCGAACTTCAGTTACAACGTCGAACCCGATCTCGACGACTCGGTGCTGGACCCGTCTCTGGCCGGGGGAGGGATTCTGGATGTGGGATGCTACTGCACTTCTGCGGCGCGGCTAATCGCGGGTGCGGCCACCGGGTGTCATGTGGCCGAGCCAGTGGAGTTCTCGGCATACGGCCGCGTCGGCGAAACCACCCATGTGGATGAGTACACGGTGGCCATCGCCAAGTTTCCCGGCGAAATCGTGGCGCAGCTGAGTACAGGCACGCGCGTAGACCAAGACAACAGCGTTCGCATCTATGGGAATGCGGGAAGCCTGCATATCCCGGAACCTTGGCAACCGGGGCGGAACGACCGGAAGCCACTCATCCACTTGCAGAAGAAGGACTCGGAGACAGTTGAGACGATCGAGGCCGCCTCGGAACTCGACCTCTACACGTTGGAGGCGGACACCGTGGCGATGTCGATCGACAACCGTCAGCCCCACCCCCCGGCGACAACCTGGGACGACACGCTCGGCAACATGCAGATGATGGACCGCTGGCGGGAAGCGATCGGCATGTCGTACGACCTAGGGTTCGCCCCTGAGCACTCATGTAGATAGACACAAGAGACCGTGCCCGTACAAACCCGGGCCTCTAAAGCGTTTCTCGAATACGACAGTTCTTGCGGAAACCGCTCGAATAGCCCCAACCGGTCAATTGTACTAGTCTTGATCGCGGCCGGGGCATCCGTGGCGATCACGTCTCCGCCGAAGCCCGCCCCACCCCAGGAGAAAGGAATTAACTCCATGAAGAAAAAAACTATGTCTAGCCGCCGTTCTTTCTTGAAAGGCACGGCAAGCGCCGGGGCGGCTTTCGTTTTCCCAAGCATCGTCCCCACATCCGCGTTGGGTGCCGGAGGCCGAACCGCTCCCAGTAACCGCATCGTCATGGGCGCGATCGGCGTCGGCTCGCAGGGTACGGGCAACATGAAACGCTTCGTTGGCAACGAAGAGGCCCAGATGGTGGCCGTATGCGACATCGAACGAGCCCACCGCGAACGCGCGAAAGGGATCGTCGACGAGGCCTATAAGAACAAGGACTGCACGGCCTACACGGACTTCCGGGAGCTGATCGGCCGCGGGGATTTGGACGCGATCTGCCTGGCGCTGCCGGATCAATGGCACGCCATCCCCGCCATCACGGCCGCCAAAGCGGGGATCGATATGTACGGCGAAAAACCGCTCTCCCGCTCGATTCGAGAGAGCCGAGCCATCTGCGACGCAGTGCACCGCTATGGCTGCGTGTGGCAGACCGGCAGTTGGCAGCGTTCGGGCGAACATTTCCGCCACGCGTGCGAGCTGGTGCGGAACGGCCGTATCGGCAAAGTACATACGGTGGAAGTCGGGCTCCCGACAGGCTCCGCCTGCGGACCCAAGCCGATCCAGCCCGTACCGGAGGGTTTGGATTGGGATATGTGGCTCGGACCGGCGCCGTGGCGACCCTACTGCGAGTTCGGCCGCAACCGATGCCACTGGGACTGGCGCTGGATCATGGACTACTCCGGCGGGCAGCTGACCGACTGGGCGGGCCATCACATCGACATCGCCCACTGGGGCCTCGGGTTCGACGAGACGGGGCCGGTCGAAGTCCATGGGAAGGGCGAGTATCCCCGCGAGGGCCTCTATAACGCGCCAACCTCGTACAGCTTCTTCTGCAAGTACGCCAACGGCGTGACCATCAATGTGAGTAACCGGAACCGTGGCGGGGCCACGTGGTTCGGCGAAGACGGATGGGTCTGGGTGGATCGTGGCGGAATCGACTCCTCGAATAAGAGCCTGCTGGATCGAAACAGTATCGGTCCGAGTGACATCCATCTCTACAAGAGCAACGATCATTGGCAGAATTTCCTCGACTGCGTCCGTAGCCGTCAGAAGACGGTCACGCCGGTGGAGGCCGCGTGCCGATCCATCAGCGTCGGCCACCTGGGCGAAATCGCCATGCTGACCGGTCGCAAGATCAAATGGGATCCCGTGAAGGAAGAGATCTTGGGCGATCCCGGAGCGAGCGCACTGCTTGGCCGTGCATATCGAAAACCATGGGTGCTGCTGTAAAGCGTGACGGATGAAAGACGCTCGAATAAGGAATTAAGCCATGAAGAATATGAATAGAATCCAACCACGAATATCGAGAAACACCCTGGGGGCCGTCCTCATCGGGTTCCTGGCTCTGGGCATGACCGCCTGTACTCACACGCGGGGGACTGGAGCCGCCCAGCGCACGGAGACTGGCACACTCAAGGCGCTGATCGTCGACGGGCAAAACAACCACGACTGGGCGGGAACGACCCCGGTCCTGAAAGAACTGTTGGAAGAGACCGGACTGTTCGCGGTCGACGTCGCCACGTCACCCGCCAGCGGCCAACCGATGGCCGGTTTCCGGCCGGTCTTCTCAGACTATGACGTCGTGGTTTCGAACTACACCGGAGACGCGTGGCCACAGGCCACACAAGACGCGCTGGTCCGCTATATGAAGAACGGTGGAGGGCTGGTGATTTTCCACGCCGCAGACAACGCCTTCCCGGAGTGGGACGAGTATAACCAGATGATCGGTCTCGGCGGTTGGGGCGGACGTAACGAGAAATCCGGCCCGTATGTCTACTACCGAGATGGCGAACTGGTGCGAGATACCTCCCCCGGCAGCGGCGGTACCCACGGTCCGCAACGCGAGTTCCAGGTTGTCGCGCGCAACGACGAGCATCCCATCATGGAAGGCCTGCCTCCGGTCTGGATGCACTCGGCGGACGAACTGTACGCACAACTGCGCGGCCCGGCCAAGAACATGACCGTGTTGGCAACATCGTACTCCAACAAGACAAAGCGGCACGAGCCGATGCTGTTCACGATTCAGTACGGACAGGGCCGCGTCTTCCACGACGCACTGGGCCACTCCGCAGTGCAGATGCGCTGCGCGGGTGCTGCCTATACCTTCCAACGAGGAGTCGAGTGGGCAGCCACGGGCAACGTCACGCTGACGAAGATCCCGGAGAACTTCCCCACGGCGGATCTCGTCAGTTTGCGCCTAGAGCCGATGTCGGCCGAGGCGGTCTGTGGGTACGAACACGGACAGAGCCGCACGGCATTGACCGCCATTGAAGCCAATACCCGGATCGCAACACCGGCGCAACGTGAGATCATCGAGGCCGTCATGCTGAAAGTGCTGGAATGCCCGAAGGCGACGTACGCGGGCAAACTCTTCGCCTGCCGGATGCTGCGGCGTGTTGGATCGGGTAAGTCGGTGTCGACACTAGCCAAACTTCTCGGTGACGAGAAACTCTCCGACCCGGCCCGTTTCGCGCTCCAGAGGCTGCCGTCCCCCAAAGTCGACACAGCGTTCCAAAAAGCGTTGAAAAAGCTGGATGGCAATCTTCGCATCGGTGCGATCGGTTCGGTCGCGCATCGAGGCGACCGGAAGGCCGTCTCCCAAATCGCGAAATGGCTCGACGCTGACCGCAACGACTTGGCGCACGCGAGCATCGTCGCCCTCGGCCAGATCGGCGGCTCGAAAGCGGCCGCGGCACTGGCCAACGCCGATGTCAGCCCCGAGTTCAAAGCGCTTCGAGACGACGCTTGCCTGGTCTGCGCCGATGGGTTACTCGCCGACGACGACACCTCGGAAGCGATACGGATCTACCGTGAGCTGACGAGTGCGGATCGCGCACCGATGATTCGAGTGGCGGCCTATCGCGGGCTGGTGCTCGCGGAGAAAGAGGCCGCGCTGCCGACCGTCTTAGCGTTGCTCGAAGCCGATTGTCCCAAACTGCGGCAGGCGGCTGCGGGGCCGTATTTGGCCGAGTTGAAGGGCGCGGCCGTGACTCGGGCGTATGCAGCGAAGATCGCCTCGTTGCCACCGGATGTGCAGACGATGGTCGTGGCCGGACTCGCCGCCCGGGGAGACCGAGCCGCACTGCCGGCAGTGACCGCCGTCGTGGCAAGTTCTGACGAAAGTGTACGCATGGCAGCCATCCAGGCGCTGGGACCGCTCGGTGACGGCGGTTCGGTCAAACTACTGGCCGGAGTCGCGGCCGAGGGGGGCGATATCGGCGACGCCGCAACAGCGAGCCTCAATCGACTCGGTGCCGACAACGTGGACGCTGCGATTGTGAAATGTCTGGCCAGTTCCGCCGTGCCCACACAGGCGATGCTGATTCAGAGCCTGGTGGCACGCCGTGCCAGTAACGCGGAAGCCGTATTGATCCAGTGCGCGGGCGATAGCAACGCACAGGTCCGGCAGGAGGCCTTGAAGGGCTTGACGACGCTCGCGAACGCGGACTCGATGCCGGCTCTGATCGGTGTGCTACTCAACGCGCGTACGGATAACGATCGCCGGGCGGCAGAAGAAGCACTCGTGGCTTCCGGAAAAGCCATGCCCAGCGGTCAAGATCGCGCCGTGTATCTCATCGCCGCCCTGCCTGGCGCTTCGGCTCCCGCCCAGGGTTCGCTGTTGCGTGTGCTGGGTGCGTTCGGTGGCGACGAAGCGTTTGACACCGTGAAAGCCGCGTTGAAAGAGAAGTATCCGAACGTCCGTGAAGCCGCACTTCGCGTGTTGGCCGACTGGCCGGAACCATTCCCCATGGGCACGCTGCAAGAGATCGCCGAATCCAGTTCCGACGCGAAGCAACGTCTGCTGGCTCTGACGGGCTTCATGCGGATGGCCGAACTGGTCACGTATCCTTCCGTGGAAGAGAGACTGCGCACGTATGGTGTGGCGATGAAGGCCGCCAAGCGCGAAGAAGAGAAGAAACTGATCCTGGAGGCAACCTCCAGAGTCGCAGACTTCTCCGCACTCACGTTTCTCGAGAAGTGTCTTAAGGACAAGAGCATTACGGGCGAAGTCCAAAACGCGTACCGCACAGCCTTCGGCTTGCTGCAAAGAAGCGAGATCGCCCGTTCCGATTGGAAGGTGAGCGCATCGCATGGCAATCGCGCGGCCAAGAACGCAATCGACGGGAAGATGGACACGCGTTGGGCGACAAGATCGTCGCAGATCCCCGGTCAGTGGTTCACCATCGACCTGGGCGCGGAAAAGCGCATTGAGAGAATCGTGGTGGACGCGACCGGTTCGGGAAGCGACTACCCGCGAGGGTACGCGGTTCATCTCTCCAACGACGGCAAGAGCTGGGGCAACCCCGTGGTCGAAGGAAAAGGTACGAAAGCCTTGCTCGAAATCCAGGTGCCTTCCAAGAGCGGCCGATTCATCAAGATCGTACAAACCGGAAAAGGCGACATGTTCTGGTCGATCCACGATCTAAAGGTGATTCAGGCCTCCAATGAAGGCAAGTTCGAACACGCCGCGAAACTGATCGAGAGTTTCAAATAACCGACGGCCAACTCTAGCCGGGAGAACAGGACCTCCCGGATTAAAAAGACGACCAACGCGCCGCACGCTCATTGTGCGGCGCGCTTTTTTTTAATCGCTCCCATGCTGGCCAGCGAATGGGCGGACTGATAGAATCCCGTAACACAAAACACAGCCAGGGGAAAATAGAATCATGAGTGCTCCCAAACGACAACTCGGCAGAACCGGTTTGCAGATCAATCCCGCAGGATTCGGCGCGTGGGCCATCGGCGGCGGCGTCACCATCGGTGGGTTCGGAATTGGATACGGTCAGGTGAGCGACACCGACTCCTGTGCGGCTATGGAACGCGCCATCGAACTCGGCGTGAACTTCATCGACACAGCGGACGCCTACGGTGCGGGCCATAGTGAAGAGACGATCGGCGAGGCGCTTGGCGGGAAATGGGATGGGATCTATCTGGCCACGAAGGTCGGCAACGAGCGGCGTGACCCCCTGCCGGGGCGGAAGAACTTCGGACGGGAGTATGTGATTGGCGCGTGCGAGACGAGCCTGAAACGCCTCAAGAAGGATGTGATCGACATTTATCAACTGCACGGTCCGCCGGAAGATGTGGTCGACCAGGGTGAGATTTTCGAAACGTTGGCGACGCTGAAGCAACAGGGGAAAATACGTTTTGTAGGCGTTTCGGTAAACGAGGCCGAACAGGGTGTGCGGCTGGTAAGAGACGACTTGGTGGATGTGCTGCAGGTGCGCCACAATCTGCTGGACCGTAAACCGGAAAAGGAACTCTATCCTCTGGCGCAGGAAAAGAATGTCGGCATCATCGCCCGAGTCCCTCTGGCATCGGGAATTCTGTGCGGGAAGTTCACGGCGGAGACCACCTTCGCCCCGGACGACCAGCGCTGCAACTGGCTGAAAGGCGACGCTCTGAAGGATTACGCAGTCAAGATAGAGGCGCTGAAGGGCCTGTTGGGCGACGTTTGCGAAACGCCGCTCGAGCTGGCCTTGCGTTATCTGCTGAACTGCGAAGCGGTCGGTGTGACCATCCCCGGCGCGAAAAACGTGACTCAGATCGAAGGCAACGTCGCCGCCTGTGACAAAGGTCCACTACCGGAAGCGTTCCTCAAACAGCTCATGGAGCTAATCGAACCCTGGGGGCCAGACACGGTGCAGTGCACGTAAGCCGACGGACTACAGGGCGCTTTGCCTCAGATATGCGCCACGTGCGTGATTGTCGGTGCCGCCGTGCCAGCCAATATCGCCAAGACTCGTCAGTCCGTTGGTGGCGTCCCAGGTGAAAGCGCCGTACTGATTGGCGGGTTCGCTGGCAACCACAGGCGCGTTGCGAACAAAGAACCACTCGCCAAACTGCCACGTCTGGTCCGGTCCTTCGCTGAACATCAGATAGGAGTTGGCGACGGCGACAGACCCGCCGCCACCGTAGCTCAGCCCCGCACGCCCACCCCAGGTTCTCGGCCGGTCGTTCGGATAGAGTTCGGTGTTGTAGTAGTGATAGACGGTGACGTGATCGGTCCAACCGGCTTCGTTGTTGAAGGGGTCGGCCAGGTCCACACTGGCCATGTAGGCCACGGGCGTGGTCAGTTCCGGGCATCCGACGAGAAGATCGTTGCCATCGTGTCCGCTGGGATAGTTGGCTCGGTCGACGAAATACGATTCCAGCGCGGTGGATACGTTGCGAAGGTCAGCCTTCACCCTGGCCACATTCGCCCTCGTCCGGGCGTTGAGGAAGTTTGGCACGGCTATCGCCGCAAGTATCCCGATGATCGCCACGACGATCAGAAGTTCGATCAATGTAAAAGCGGAACGTCTCATCGTGTCGCCTCAGTTATTCACGCGTAAGTTGAGACCGGAGAGTGGCTTCATGACATCTTCGATCCCCATCTTTCTGCACATTTGCAGTATAGGAGAAGCCGGTTGTCTATACAAACGCCACACACACCGAAGTCTCTCGCAAATGGGACGAGGAAGAAGACTGCCCCGGCTTTCTTGTAGCACACATGTACATCGACCGTGGGAGATTCTAACACCATTTCAATTCAAGTTGACGGTAAGAATCCCGGTGAGATATATTCCTCCGTTGAGGAGAGGAAGCCAAACTCTCCAAGGGGGTATCTATGCACGCCGTTCTCCGTTCCGTTCAACCGTTCCGTTCTCTTGCACAACTTATGGTTTCATTGATGGTTGCAGCGTTCTTTCTCTCGGCCACCGCGCAGGCCCAAGTCCTGACCTTAGATGAGACGAAGCACGTATTCGGTGGTGAGCGGAAAACGCCTGGAATCCACTACAGCGGCGCGGGGCGAATACCTTCAGCACATTCGGATAGCGTCACCGCCCTGATTTTTCATAACTACTATCCGGAAGACGAAACGGGTGGGATGTTCATGGCTCTCGTCTCCAGGGAGGGGAGCCCGATCCGGGAACCGATCCGGCTCACGACCCCTGAGTATCTGAGTTCCAGCAGTTACCAGCACGCGGATATCGGTTGGGACGGCCTGAATTTCATTGTCCTCACCAAAGGGCCTGAAACCGATCTGCTGTTGAAGCGGTACACGGAAGATGGCGAGTGGGTATCCGACACACCACTCAACATCTCAGCGGAGCGATACGATGGGATTTTCATGCACGTGGAAGGATCGAGGATCGATCTTCTGCACAGACAATCCGATGGCCAGATCGATCTCTACACCCTAAACGCCACAAACGGCGAGGTGCTTTCTAGGGCCACACGGCCGGGCGCGGCGGGAGGCATCACCGCAGCAACGACGACCGACGACGGATGGGCCTACATGACTTGGGACTCGAATAGCGTTCGGATTCATATCGCGAGCGCGGACGCTCTCACGCGTGGCAACTACAGCATTGAATCTCCCGATTTCATCTATCCCGGCCAGGCGATCGAATGGAACGGAGAGACGCTAGTCGCAATTAGTTACTACAACGATGACAACAAGATATCCATTCGCTCGTACGAACTAGGCACGAATGGCGACCCCGTCCGTGATGCAGTAACACTGCAACACATTCCTCCCGAACGGCCTCACAACTCCGTCAATTTTTCCGCAACTTTGAACCGAATCGACAATGACACCTTTCTCGCGGTTTGGGATACGGGATCCGAATTGAGTAGTGTGTTTGAGTATCTCCAGGGGATGGTTCTCGATGCACACGGTCTGCCACTCAGCAATCAGCTCCAGCTGACGGAAGAACCGTTGGACCAGATGGATCACGCCGCCGCGATCGTCGGTGGAGAGCTCACGGCTTATTCTATCGAGAAAGGCAGTTACGAACCTTCCATCGTGCAGTATCGTCTTGCATACGACGCGCAGCAGACGGCCTACACACCCACACCCACACCGACGCCGACCTCGACACCAACCCCGACCGCGACGCCAACTCCGACACAACTCGGCGAGAATGTCCATCAGCTTACGATCCGCACCTACATCGACGGTGTGGACCGCCTTCACATTCGGGATGGCAGACTTTGGTACGTTCACGAACGGTCTGCGAAGCCGGGACTTCACGACGGCAACAACTTCCCGACGACCGTCAACGGTGAGGAGTGGTTTCCCCGTTGGAGAAGCAACGACTCCTCCTACTCCTATCTCGGCCTGGAACCGGCTCCCCCGGCGGAAGATGGGTACTTCTATCACCTGGCCGTGAATCAGGGGCGCAGTTCGGCCGTCATTGTCCAAGAACCTCGAGAGGAAAACGGATATGAGCTGATCGTTCTGTTTGACGACGATGCGGGTACCGCCGACTGGTACGACGTGACGCTTCTGTGGGGGCCAGAGCCTTTCGAAGAACTGCCCGCTCCTCCAGACGCGCCGTATCTAATTTGGAGAGGTTCACTTTCAGGGGTCTTCCGTGGTGAAGGACTGCTCGAAATCCGTGGCGATGAGATTCAAACGATTTCGGATACGCGGTCCTATTTCTTTACGCGAAGTTACACGTTCAGCGAACCGCTTCCCGAAACCTCCGTCGAGCTGGAGTACGAGATTCACAAGGGCAGTGTCGAGTTCGCGATTGCCGAACAACCCAGGCCCTGGAATAACTACACCGCCAAGATCGCAATGGAGGGGGATCGGCGCGGTAATTCTCATGATGTCCTGATCT
>CAYTDF010000002.1:0-25616 GCA_964436365.1 uncultured bacterium
AGCACTTGGCGGGGCGTCCCGCCGAGGCGCTGGAGCACTGCGACCAGGCCCTGGAACGATTCGGCGATGCCACCGAACCCGAAATCCGTAAACACATCGCGAGCCTGCTGCTGAACAAAGGCGTTCTGCTGGAGATGAAAGATCTGCCGGACGAGACGATCGCGGTCTATGACGAGATCGACGAACGCTTTGGCGCGGACTCGGAGTTCTCCGAAGTGACGGCGTGGGCCATGGTCAACAAGACGACGCTTCTGGCGCAAAAAGGCCGACCGGATCAAGTGATCCCCGTCTGCGATACGATGCTGGAACGGTTCGGCGATGCGCCCGAACTGGACGTGCAAGAGATGCTGGCGCGCGCGCTGATTCACAAAGGCGGCGCGCTCGAAGAACAAGGGGAGCCGGACGAGGCCCTCATCCAGTATGAAGAGGTCGAGAAACGGTACGGGGATCTGCGGGAGGGGCGGCTGGAAGAACGTGTGGTCGAAGCCTTGGTCCGAAAAGGCCTGGTCTTGGGTGCCCTGGATCGTGTGGACGAAGCCATCGCCGCCTACGACGCCGCAGAAGAACGTTCGGGCGATGCCGAAGAAGGCGACATCGCGCAACACGTGATGTGGGCGTTCTTCAACAAAGGTGTGGCACTGAGTGAGCGGGGCGATGTGGACGGAGCGTTGCGCGTCTACGACGAAGCGGTCGAGCGTTTCGCCGAGCGGCACGATAACGAGATCGAAGAACTTCGGGTTTGGGTGCTGTTCAGTAAAGGGATTCTCTTGGACCGCCAGAATCGTCCGGAAGAGGCCATCGCAGCGTTTACCGAGATCGAGAATCGGTACGAGGATACGGAAAATCCGGTTATTCAAGAACGCGGTTTCGAGGCGATGATCTATAAGAGCATCGCCCATATCGAACTGGGCCAGCCGGACGAAGCGCTCGCCCTGTGTGAGTCGGTCGAGAACCGTATCGGCGATGTGCAAGTCCCCCAGTTGAAACGGCAACTGGCGATGGTTCTGCTGAATAAAGGGTACGCGCTGGATCAGCTCGAGCGCTCGTACGAAGCGATCGCGGCGTTCGACGAAGTGGTGGAACGTTTTGACGGCGCGGACGACGCCAAAATCGAACCCCGGATCGGTGAGGCGCTGGTGAGTAAAGCCTACGTGTTGGTGGATCTGGATGAACCCGGCGAGGCGGTGAATATTCTCGACGACGTCATCACGCGGTTCCGTGGCCGCGACAACCCGGAACTGATCGAGCCCTTGGCCTCAGCGCTCTTCGGCAAAGCGGATATTCTCGAACGGCAGGGCGAAATGGAACGAGCCCGCGCTAGTTACGCCGATTTCATCGAGTGCTTCCAGGATTCGGAACATCCCAGCCTGCAAACCATGGTTGGCGACGCTCGAATGAAGCTGAAGAGCGAGGACGAGTAGAAGTGTCCTCAGGTTTCTCCCGTGCCCCTCGAACCGAAACTTTCAGTTTGGCCTCGCTACGTTCGGCCACTCGGGAACACGGGGAGCGTTCAAGACGAGTTCCCGTGTTTATGGATAGGCCCAGAAAAAAAGTCGGCCAGGCGATGTTGCGCCCGGCCGACTTCTGTCGTTCGATTGTGTTTCCGTATCTCTACGGAGTCTGTTCGCTAGTAGCCAACGCTCCCATTCAGGGTCTCGTCGACGGTGTAAGTCCCTTTCTTGATTCCTTCTGGGGTCCACGTGCCGGAGGATTCGATGGTGCCGGTGGCGTCAGAGAAACGGCCCGTGCTGCCCTTCGCAACAACCGTGAGCGTGAGTTTCGAAGCGCCACCCAGAACGACGGTCCCGGATGCGGTGGTATGGAGTTCATCACCGTTGGCGGCTGTGAAGATGATCTTGCCGGTAACCGATCCCTTTTTGCCATGCTTGCAACTATTCGTGCAGTCAAAATTTGTGGTCTCGCATTTCTTGCTATCCACAGAAGCCTGCTTATTGCATCGAACGATGGCCGCCTTGTCTTTACCCGCGTCGGCTAGACACTGAGTAAGGTCCCCGCGTCAGCATCTCTTAGGCATTGCTTGTGGGCAAGAACACACGCAGTACGGCAATCGACTGTGCTCAAGTTGCCGCTAAACTCGCCTTTGCCCATGTGTGTGGCGTTGAAAGTGCCGTAGATGTCGTAGCTCTGGCCCGGTCGCGGTATCGGTAGCGGTATCGGATCTCCCTTTGCGGCCAGCTTCGCCTCTTCCTTCGGTTTCTCCTCTTCCTTGCCACCGGTGGTGGCGGTGGCGGTTCCTGTGAGCGATCCCTTAAACGGGCGGGCATCTTTCTTGGCTTCCGCCAGTGTGGGGCCGTAGATCAAAGCGAAACTGGCGATAACGAAGACGCTGGCCCCAAGAACAAAGGGGTATATATTGAACTTTCTTTTCATAGCCACTCCTCCTGTGGCGGCCCTGCCGGGGAGCGAAAACGCACCCCGATCAGCCGCCTCATCCTGTGTGTTGCGTTATGACGATTTGGTGTGAACTCAAGCGATCCTTCGTTCCAAACCCACTTCATGAAAGGATTGCTTTATTCACTTTATCCACAATATAAAATGTTAACTTGATATATATCGCGATGTCAAGATGCTACGACGTGAATTCGTCAGAAATATGCAGCGGGGTGTAATATTCCCTTGGAATAACGCTGCGTAATTTCCGTATCGTAATGGAAGGTGCGCGTGGGGTTTTTCGGGGATTTTTACGCTTTCTCGAAAGCGCGTTGGCGGCCTCGGCGCAGGAAGGCGGCGACTTTGTGGACGAAGGCACCGATGCGGTCCTGGAAAGCGATCATCGAGGGGACAACGACCAAGGTGAGGATGGTGGCGACGCCGAGCCCGAAAATGACGGCAATGGCCATCGGCCCCCACCATTGGCTCGACTCGGAGCCGATATCCCAGGCCCAGTCGCGAAAGTCGAAAGAGACCCCGATGGCCATGGGGAGGAGGCCGAGAATGGTGGTGACGGCGGTGAGCAGAACGGGCCGGAAGCGCGTTAAACCCGCCTGGATGAGCGATTCGCGTTTGTCGATGCCCCGGTCTCGGAGCTGAATTACGTAGTCAATTAGAATAATAGCGTTGTTCACAACCACACCGGCCAGACTGATGACACCGATGCCGGTCATGATGATCCCGAACGGCGTTTGCAGAATCAGGAGCCCCAGAAAGACTCCCATCATGGAGAGAATAACCGAGGAGAGGACGATGGCCGGACGGGTGACGGAGTTGAACTGTGTCACCAGCACGATGGCGATCAAGAAGATCGCTCCCGCGAATGCGCGCAACAAGAAAGCGCTGGCTTCGTCTTGCTCTTTGCTCTGTCCGGCGTAGTCGATGTAGTACCCACGCGGGAGTTCGATGGCAGCCAGTGAGGTCTTCACCTCCGCCAAGACATCATTGGGCAGGCGTCCTTCGGCATCGGCCTCGACGGTGATCACCCGCCGCCGCGAGACGCGTTCGATGCTGCCGTATCCGGAGGTGAGTTCGATGCTGGCGACCGACGAGAGCGGTACCGGCAGGCCGGAGAAGGTGGCGATGTTCAAATTGTTCAGCGCGTCGAGCGACTCGCGCCTGGATTTCGGTAGCCGGACCAGGATGTCGTACTCGTCATTGCCATCGCGATAGACGCCCGCACGGATGCCTCGGACGGCGGCCTGGATGTTCTTGGCGACCAACTGAGTCGACATTCCAAACAAGGCGGCGCGTTCCTTGTCGACCTTGATGGCGATTTCGGGCCGTGCGACAACGTAATCGTCGCGAAGGTTGACCAGCCCGGGGATGGGCCGGACTCTTTCCATAACCTGCTTGCGGAGCGCGGCGAGGACGGTGTAATTCTGGCCGGAGATTTCCACGCTGACGGCCGCGCCGGTTGGGGGGCCCTCGTCTTCCTTGCGGATGTCGACGTCGGCTCCGACAAGATCGGCCAAGTCTTCGCGGAGCTCGGCGAGCACGACCGTGGAGTTCTTTTCGCGGATATCGCGCTTCTTGAACTCGATCGAGACTCGGCTGGAGTGTGTGCTGTTCGTCCCTTGGGAGAGGGGATTCGATCCGCCGGACCCGACATTGGCGACGGTATGGACGATGTCGCCGTATTTATGCGTTTCTTGCTCGATGCGCCGCACGTAACCGTCGGACGCGGAAAGCGCGGAGCCGACCGGGCAGCGGACATCGACGAATGCGCGCTTAGGATCGGTCTCGGGGAAGAACTCGGTTCCTAGCCCGGCCTGGGCGTAGAACGCGATGACGCCGACGAGGAGCGCACCGGCCATCAAGAGCACCGCGCCCGGATTGTCGACCGACCAGCCGATGATCCAGCGATAGGTTCGTAAGATGAACCCCGGGGCGACCGCGGGGGGCTTGCCTTTCGGCCGGATGAAGACGGAAGCCAACGCCGGATTGATCACCAGCGCCACCCCCAACGAAGAAAGCAAGGTGATGATGACGGTTATGGGCAGATAGCGCATGAACTCGCCAGTGATGCCAGGCCAAAAGACCATCGGCAAAAACGCGCCCACGGTGGTGAGTGTGCTGCTGATGACCGGCCAAGCGACTTCGGCGGTGGCGTCGATGGCCGCTTGGATTCTGTCTTTGCCTTCTTGGCCGTGCCGGAAGACATTCTCGATAATCACGATGGCGTTGTCGACCAGCATGCCGACGGCCAAGATGAGTGAGAACAGGACCACCATGTTCAAGGTCATGCCCATGATGCGGATTACGAAGAACGAGATCAGCATCGAACAGGGAATGGAGATCGAAACCAGAAGCGCATTGCGGATCCCGATGGAGAGAAAGACCACGATCAAGACCAAAAGCAGCCCGGAGAGAATGCTGTTCTCCAAGTCTGAAACCATGGAGCGGATGTCATTGGCCTGATCGAGTGTGATCGAGAAGCCCACGCCGGCCGGGAGCGCCGGTTCGACCGAATGGAGCAAGGCTTTTATGCGGTCGGAGATGTGAATGATGTTCTCGCCGGAGCGCTTCTGGACGGTGATCGAAACCGCTTCTTCACCATTCAGACGGGAGATGGTTTTCCGATCCTCGAAGCCGTCGTTGAGCGCAGCCACGTCGCGCAGATAAAGAGGCTGGCCATCGCGAGAATAGACGACGAGCCGGTCGGCCTCTGTGGGAGTCTCGAACTCACCGGGGATTTTGACCAGGTACTTTCCCTCCCCGATATCGAGGCTGCCGCCCGGCGTGGTGACGTTGTTCTCGATGACGGTCTGCATCAACGAGGTGACGCTTACTTGCAGCGCCGCCAGCCGCTCGGGTTCGTATTCGACCGTAATCTCCCGTTCCAAACCACCGACGACATCCGCGTTGAGCACCCCCGGAATCGACTCGATCTCCTCTTCCAAATCGTCGGCCAGCAGCTTCAATCGAGCCAGATCCAAGGGGCCGGAGATGACGACGATCATGATGGGGAACTCGGAAAAGTTGATCTCTCTGAGGAGCGGGTCGTCCTCCAGATCGCCCGGGAGGTCGGGCTTGGCCAGATCGACTTTGTCCCGCACTTTCTGCATGGCCACGTCGATATCGATGTCGGGATTGAACTCGATGTTGATGAGAGAGACGCCCTCCGCTGAAGAGGAGCGGAGTTCTTTGATGTCGCCGATCTCGTTGAGCCTGCGCTCCAGCGGAATTGTGATCTGACTTTCGATATCGTCGGGGGTGACGCCCTCATAGAACGTATGAATAAGGATATTGGGGACGCTGATATCCGGGGCGGCTTCCCTGGGGAGGATCAGGTAGCTCTCGACGCCTCCGGCGACGATGATAAAGAGCAGCACGAAGACGGTGGCGCGGTGCCCGATGGCGAAGTTAGAAACGATCATGACCTTGCCTCAGCGCACCGATAGCGTGCCATCGTGGGGAACGACTTCGAGTTCCTGGCCGTCGGCGAGGTCCCGCTGGCCCTTGGTGACGATTCGTTGGCCGGGTTGCAGCCCGCTGGCGACCACGATCTCCGCCCCGCGTATGGATGCGATTTCGATGAGGACTGTCCGCGCTACGCCCTCTTCTTCCACGAAGACTGTGGGACCGTCGAGGGTGTTCATCAACGCGAAGAGGGGAACGGTCAAGGCGTTGGGCATCTCCTTGGTGACGACGGTGGCGTGGGCGATCATGCCCGGCCGTATGAGACGGTCCTTGTTCTCGATGACGATGGTTGTTTCGAAGGTGTTGGTCCGCACGTCGGCCGCATAGGCGACATGGTCGATGCGGCCCTTGAACTCCCGGCCGAGCGCATCGATCCGTACGTTTGCCGTCTTTTGGTGTGCGACGGCGTCGACGTCACGTTCGGAGACACCGACCACGACTTTGACGGTTTCGATATTGACCAGGTGTGCGAGCAGTGTTCCTTCCTGCGCGAACTCCCCCTTGTCTGTATCAATGCGGTCGATGTATCCGGAGACGGGTGAAAGGACCTGCCCTAAGGAGAGCCCGGTTGCCGTCAGATTGAGCGCGAACTCGGCTCGGCGCAGGCTGGTTTCGGCTTGATCCAGACTTTCGGGACTGACTAGACCGCTGCCTTTGTCCTTGAGCTGACGCAGCCGGTCCCTCTGCCGCTGGGCCAGTTCGAGCGCGGCTTGGGCATCTTCATGGAGGGCTTGCCGCGAGCGCTGATCGATGCGGAAGAGCGGTTGCTCTTCTTTGATCCGGTCGCCTTCGGCGGCTCCGACCCACTCGACGGTTCCGGCAATGCTGGCGGCAAGGTCGATGTCTTGACTCGCCTCCACAATTCCCGGCAGAGTTACGGTGACGGAAATGGCGCGCGGTTTTAGTTCTGTCACCACGACCCTCTTGGGTGGGTTCGGTTTGGGTGTTTCCACAGCCCCGACCGTGTCGCCAGCCAGGGATGTCTCATCTGTGGGGACCTCGACGGTGGAGGGGGGCGGCGCTCCGCCCATGAGCAGGTACCCACATCCGCCCAAGACGGATCCGACGAAGAGCCACTTGGCGGCGACCCGTCCGATTCCACTCAGCCAACTACGTTTTGGTTTCAGTGACTTCATGATCTTCTACCCTAAAGCGCGTTCCCTTTGCGTGTGAGTAGAGCGTCGGCCACAAAATCGGCGACGCCGTACGCTTGTTCTTCACTCAACTCCCACCCCATGAGCGTGAGCGCCATCAAGTGGTTGTTCATCATCCCGTGCATCCAAAACGCGGTCTGGAAAGGGTCGATTTTCTCGCCGGTCTCTCCAGCCGCCTGCGCCTCCCTAAAAATGTCGGCGAGCATTTCCATGTGCGGGCGTTCGAGCTCCCAGACGTCGAACGAGGGCTCATCCTTGCTGACCGATAACGCCGCCGCGTAGAGAAGGCGCATGGCGTCCCGATGTTCGGCGAAATAGTCGAAATGGGCCTGTATCGTGCGGCGCAGCCGTGTTCTCAGCGGCCCGGGTTCGCGAACGGCGGGCTCGAGAGCCAGCCGGGCCCGCTCGAAACAGCTCTGGATGATCTCGGTGTACAAGCGCTCCTTGGAGCCGTAGTAGTAATAGAGAGCGGGCTTGGAGATGCCCGCCGCTTCGGCGATTTCCCGTACGCTGGTCCCGTCATAGCCGCTGCCGCTGAAGAGCTCCAGCGCGGCTTGAAAGATGCGTTCGCGGGTCTCGCCCGCCTGTTCTTCACGACGCTCCAACGGTGTTGCTCGGTTCACGGTTTTTCGGTTCGCTCCAGTTTTTTGGCTCGGTTGAGAGGAATTCCCTAACCCCGCACTACCTACCGGTCGGTAGGCTACCTACCGGTAAGTATCTCTCGAAACGGGCGGGAGTCAAGTCAAGTCGATCGCTGGATTCAGGGGGGGAAGAGGCGGTGAAATCTTGGGGCGCGGCAATTGTGATTCCACCAGCATGGACCGGGCCGTGTCTCCTACAATCCGTTGACGGATTTTCTTTACTTCTTTACAGTAAAGAAGTAAAGAAACCAAGAAGTAAAGAAGCCGACCTCGCCGACAGAGAGACGATCATGCCGACAACCCGCGTCAGTCCCAAACACCAAATTACGATTCCAAGAGAGGTTTTCAACGCCGCCAATCTTGAAGTGGGCGACCTGCTGGAGGCCGCGTACGAGCGTGGGCGGGTGGTGCTTATCCCGAAGCGCTTGGTGAGCAAGGAACCGGCGGTTGAGCTCTCTGCCATTGAGCGGCAGGCCTTGAAGCGGGCCGAGAAGAAGATGAAGGTGATGAACGAGGATTTGCTCAACTCCAGAGGACTCACCCGCAAGGAGATCGCGGCGGCGGTCAAGGCCGGTTTGATTCTCGAAGATCAAGCCTACTTCTGGACCGAAGAATGGCAAAAAGACGAGCGGGCTTCGGAACGCGATGTCCAGGCTGGGCGGGTGTCAGGTCCCTACAGCACGGCTGAAGAGCTGCTCGCCGGTTTGCATGAGCTGAAGCAACAATCATAGACATTGAGCATGGATTTCCATCGAACAAAGGGATTCGACTCCCTCTATAAGAAACTCCCTTCCGATATCCAAAAGCGAGCCGACCAGAAATTGGTGCTCATGCTGAATGACCCTCGCCACCCTTCTCTACGTTTACATAAGTTGTCCGGCTACACCAACCGCTGGGAGATCAGCGTCACCATGGGCTACCGGATCACATTCGCGATTGAAGGCGAAGCCTACATCCTGCGGAAGATCGGTCCGCACGATATTCTCAAGAATCCGTAGCGAGAACGTCCGGTACTTTTGCACGGGGTAAGCACAGATGTACCCGTGGGGGCGAATCACCCCTTACCATACGTATCGATGCTGGGTTAAGGACGTTCTACGAGAAAGCGCCTTCGCTGTCTTCTTCGCCCCGGAAGACCCGTTGGAGGCGCTTGAGCCGCGCACGGTTCTTTTGGGAGTTCATGACACTGGCGGCCTTGGCCAAGGTGGAGCCGTTGCGGAGATTGCAGTCGAAAATGATCTCGTCCTGTAGAGGCAATCCCAGCCGGTTCTTGAACTCCAGGTAGTGATTGAGCACCTTGGCCCGCTCCCAAGAGATGTAACTCCGCTCCATGTTTCCCGAGAGCCCGTCGGCACCGAAACAGGATGCGACGTATCGCGAAAACGGATTCTTGCCTTTTCCATACTCATATAACTGCAAAGAAAGACCCGAGGGGAGCACGGTCACAAATTGGTCGAGTTTCTTCCTGTACTCGAGCATCTTCTCTAGCGCCAAGGTGGGAGACCACTCGTTGACAAAGATGGTCGTGGTTCGCTCGGTTACGATCAGCGCTTGGGGGTCCGCGACGGCTTCGTCGATGTGCAGGTTGATGACCCGGACGCGGTCGAAATAACGGCGCAACTCATCGACCAACTCCAGGATGATACAGAAGCCTTCGCGCAGACTGTCCATGAGCATGCGGTAGCGCTCGATGCCCAAATCGAACCAGCTGTCGCACATGGTGTAGACCGTCTCCATGTACGCGTCCCAGCGTGGAAAGCGTTCGCGCCGCAAGATCACCTTGGTCAGGTCCAACAGCCTTCGCAGACGTTTGAGGGTCCATAACGCCTCGCGCGTGCGTACGTTTCGCTCGACTTCCCAACGGAAGAAGTCATGGAGGAAACCGGCCGCGAGCAGATCGAGCACACGGGAGATATTGAAGAACCGCATTTCCGAACTCGGCGGATTCTGGACGTTGATCTTTCGGCCCATGACCCACTGCGGTTGCAGAAGACAGTCGAATTTGGCGATATTCTCGAGGAGTTTGGCGTCCACGGAGAGGTAACTCTCGTCCAGGATGTTGCGTGTCCCGATGACCCGGATGACTTCGTCGAACTTGAGGTTGAACTCGTCGCAGGTCTCGGCGTCGTAGACATCGAGCAGTTTGATCTGCGAAATGGAGTGGCCGAAGGTGATCTCGTCCATGTAGATGGAGAGTATCCCCGCGAGGCGTTTGGCCTCCCGAACTATGTCCTCGAGCAACGACCGGTAGCCCTCCGCGCTCACCCGCACGGGTTCCCCGACGAAGGTGTAATCCTCTTTCCCAAGACTCGTCAGGATTTCGTGGCAAGGGTCGGCGTGAGTGTTCATGCGATACAGTGCCCGGTTCTTTCGTTGTTCCACATGTCGAGGGTAGGCGCTCTCAACCACCCACCGCAGGACAAGATGTCAGAGTCGGGAATTAGTATAGCCCGCTGGATGGGAACTGGATAGCTAGAAAAATCAGCGCCGTTCGGGTGCCGCGCCGTTGTGCCCGATATCCGTTTCGCGCATTCGCTCCACGGCCTCTATCGCCTGGCGGCCCGACTCGCAGACTTCCGGATTGACCGCCTCATCGCCCAGGTCATCCGTATCGAACCAGCGTGCGCCGTCGGTCTCTTCCGGATCGGCACACAAGGTGCCTCCCGTGGGTACGGCCAGGTAAATGAGGTCGATGTGCTGGTGGCGGGGAGCGATATCCTCCAATTGGACCACGAACGGCTTGTGGAGCATTTTGACGAGGGGATACGTTCTCTTCTCCTCCGGCAGCAGGCGAACCTCCAGTCCTGTCTCCTCGAGGACCTCGCGGGCCGCGGCCTCGTCGGGGAGTTCTCCAGGGTCGATGTGGCCCCCGGGGGGCAACCACATCTCCAGTTTCCTGTGCCGGATTAACAACAGCTTCCGGTTCTCGACGACGAAGACTGTGGCAACGAAATGGCGATCGATGGGGGACACTTCATCTCTCCGTTCTTCGATCCGCAATCACGGGCGTTGAATCTCAGGCACTGTAGCGCGTCTGCGAACCGCCGTTCCCGGGTAACCATGGTTGGGGAAAAGAACGTTTGTACTTCACGCGACCTCATTTCCTGAGGGGCAGCGTAGCCTCAGAGCATAGCCGCTCGTTCTATAATTGGACGGAAATGCAATTTCCTCCTGGCTCTAGGATGCTTTGAATGTTAAAGTTAGACAGTTGGTGTGTCGCGCCGGAGGCAAAGCGAGGTTTGAGATGAGATCGCCCCATTTTAGCATTGTCCTGGTTGTGTTCGGTATGGTTTGGTTGACCGGGTGCGTGACCAGCGAGCAGATGGACTTGACCCAGACGCAGATTGCCGCTCTCGATCACCGGCTGGCTCGGCTGCAGGAACGCGCAGAGACGAGCAAAAAGGAGACCATCGGCCAGATTTCGACGGTTTCGGGCAGCGTGGACCAGGCGTTCGAGAAAGTGCAGACCCGGCAAAGCGGCATGGGGACGCGCATCGACGACGTTCACTCGGAACTGATGGCCACGGTTCGCGATGTGCAGGACCTGAAAGGGTCTCTCCAGAGTCAATCGGACCTCGGGGAAGACCGGCGGACGGACCTTCGGAAAGAGACGGATCGGAAGCTGACGGAACTCCAGACCGGGCTGCAAGAGCTTGCCGGAACGCTACGGCAGATGTCTGAGAAGGCTGAAGCGGACCGGAAAGCCACCCAGACGGACGCGGCACAGCTGCGGGCCCAGATGGATCAGCGGCTGCGGCGGCTGGACCGCGAGGTCCAAGGCATCTATGGCGTGATCGAGAAAGCGTTCTCCGAATCTAGCGACGGACCGGCCGAGGATAGCGGCGACGTCTATGTGATTCAGGCCGGGGACTCCCTGGGTAAGATCGCAGCCAAGTTCGGTTGCGGCGTGGCGGCCCTCAAGACGCTGAACAGCATCACCGATCCGAACCTGATTCGGGTGGGCCAGAAGCTCAAAATCCCGAAATAGTCCGAAATGAGCCCGGTATTCGCGGGGTAACCCCCGGACCCGTGCTGTCAGGTCCCCCACACCACTTGATCGTTGGGAATCCAGACCCGTACGTTACCATCACATCATGACAGAAGCCTATTGGATACCACTCGTCTTTTCCGTTTCCGCCTCATCGTCCACGGGCGACGCCCTTCGCCGGGTGATGAACAGCAGCCCGTTCGCGCTGGGGATTTACTTCACGCTGCTCGCGCTCTCGATTATCACCTGGGCGGTGGTCGTCAAGAAGATCATGGACCTCCGCAACGAAAAGCGCCTGGGGACCAGTTTCAGGAAGCGTTTTCAGGAGACGAGCGGGGATATCATCACCCTCTCCCGGGAGGGCATTATCGCCCGCAACAGCCCGTCGCGGATTTTTGTGGCCGCTTACGAAGAACTGCGGCTGTGGACCACGGTGGACCCCTCCTCCGGGAACCTGGTGTCGGAGAAACCGATCGGTCCCGCGCTGGAACGTACCCTGGATCGGGCTATCGACGCCGAGCGGACGGAGTGGGAATGGGGTGTAACCTTCTTGGCCACGACCGCCCACGTCGCGCCGCTCTTGGGGTTGCTGGGCACGGTGTGGGGGATTTTCTCGACCTTCACGGCGATCGATTTGGCAGGGAATCCCAATCTGCAGACGGTCGCGCCCGGAATCGCCGAGGCGCTGCTGACCACCATCGCGGGATTGCTGGTGGCGGTTCCCTCTGTCGTGGCGCACAACGCCGTGGTCCGGCGGGTGAATGCCATCGACCAAGAGCTGGAGCATTTCGCGGGTCAGATTCTGAACAGTTTCGAGCGCCAGGTCCAGCATGTGGACGACTTTCCGAAAGACGGCGGGCCTCGGGTCAAAGGAAATCCCTGAGGGACGCGGTAGGCGGCAGCTATGACACGAGCACGAGTTCGGAAACGTCAGGCACTTCTCGCGGATATCAACATCACCAACCTGGTGGATGTCACCCTGGTGCTGCTGATCATTTTTATTATCGTCGCGCCGTTCTTGGACGAGGGATTGGAAATCAATCTGCCCCAGGCGAAGGGGGAGATTGTGCCGCCCAATGCGGTGGAAGTCCAAATCGACGCCAAGGGGGGGCTCGCCGTCGCTGGCGAGCCGGTGACCTTGGATACAATCGGCCCCAAAGTTCTCGACATCTTGGGTGATGAAAAGGATACCCGGCCCGTTCATATCCGTGGAGATAAAGACGCCCGGTGGGAGGATGTGACGATTGTCTTTTCCAAACTCCAGGCGGACGTCGGAATCACAACTGTCAATGTGGTGGTGGATCCGACCGATCCCTAGGTACTTGTGGGCTCAAGGTTTCCGGCCACCGGTCGATCTTTCTTAGATTTGCTTTCATCACAGAGAAGACCATGCGCACCTCTTTAACCGTTTCGACTTCGCTGCACGTCGTGCTCATCCTCGTCCTGCTTTTCTTCCCGGATTGGCATCGGACCGAGGCGCGGCCATTGGTGACCATGCCGATGATTGCGGCACCGAAACCCGAGCCGAAGAAGGTCGAAGAGAAGAAGCCCGAGCCGCCCAAGCCGAAACCGAAACCGGAGAAGAAAGAGAAAGCTCGGCCTAAGTACGATCCCAAGAAGGAAGCGCTCAAGAAGATTCGGGATATGGAGAAGAACCGGAAGAAGGCTACTCTTCCGACCCCCACACCGAAGAAGAAGCCCAAGCCGGTGCCGACGCCCGATCCGCGGTTCAAGCCGATTACGGAAACCAAGGCTCGGTCGACTCCCGATCCGAAAGAGACCAAGCCGCTGACTGAGGAAGTGCCTTTCGAATTTGAAACGGGCAAGCGCGACCCGGGCTATGCCGACCGCTTGACCCGGGCGATCATGGCTAAATGGCACGACAAACCGACGCCGCAGAACGACAAGCAATATGAGTGTGTGGGGACGGTGGAATTCGATATCCGGCCGAATGGCGCGGTCATCAACATCGAAATCACCAAGGTCTCGGGTTGGGACGAACTCGACAAATCGATCAAACGGGCTATTGAAGATGTCGGAAAGGTCGGGTCCCCGCCAAAGAACTTGTACAGTGGCAGTACACTCGGGGTTCGGTATCAGTTCCGGCTGAAGAAGCCCGGTACCGATTGAGTCAGTTCGATAGGCCCTTCGAGTATGTTTGGGGCGGAACTTTTGGCAAAGCATTTCAGGGAGAGGAGAAGTCGTCTGTGACCCGGCATCTTGGAATTATAGTATCTCCCAAAAGTAATTTCCGATTGAAGATCGCTGAATGCCCGAATTTCGCGGGCACTTCGTACACGCTGAGGGAAAGAAATTTCGAGAGACGCTCTAGCATCGTACGACCCCTCGTTTTCACCGTTCTCACGGTTTTCACCGCAGCCCTACTCGCGCCGCCCGTGACCGCGCAGATCACCGATGAACTGATCGGTACGGTGGACGCCGCCGTCATCGCTGTACCTCCGCCCGCCGTCGCGGGGAACTTCGAACACGCGAAGGCGATCGCCTCGACGGCGCACAAAGTGCTCGAACAGGACCTTCGGCTCAGCCGTAACACCTACCAACCCAACCTTCATGTGCTGAACCATAACGCAGCGTATACCGCCCAAGCCCAACGTGACGCGCAGAGCGGCCGGACCGGGTATACGGAGTGGAAGGCGCTGGGCGCTGCATACGTGATCCGTCTGGATGTGAGCGGCGCGGGGCGTCAGGTTTCGTTTCTCGTTACCTTGGAGGAGACCGCCAAACGGCAGCCGCTGAAGCGATTCTCTTTAGGCCCGATGCCGACAAGCCAGTTTCGCGCCGGGGTGCATGGACTTTCCAACAAACTGATCGAGTTTCTGACCAATGAAAAAGGAATCGCTCAGAGCCGCCTGGCGTTTGTGCGGTCGAGTGGGAAGAACACCAAGGAAGTCTACATCGTCGATTACGACGGTCACTCCTCTTCGTTGCGGACTTTGACGAACTACCGCTCGATCACGCTCCGGCCGATGTGGTCGCCGGATGGCCGAACCCTGGCGTATATGTCGTTCCGCAAAGACTGGGCGGACATCTACCTGCACGATATTTATGGAGCGAGAGGCTCGACTGTCAGCGACCTGGCGCGATTCAAGGGCAATAACATCACGCCCGCGTGGAACCCCGCCGACCCCAACGAGCTGGCGGTGTCGCTCTCGTATACCGGCAGCCCGGAAATCTACCTGATGAGCCCGAAAGGCAAAGTGACGAAGCGTGTCTCCGATACGCCGGGGATCGACTGCAGTCCCGCTTTCTCGGCGGACGGTGAGTCTTTGGCGTGGACCTCCGACCGAGTGGGGAGACGGCCGCAGATTCATATCGCGGACCGGGACGGCGGCAATGTGCGGCGTCTTTCGCGGGTCTCGGGCAAAGCGTGCGACCTCGCTGTTTGGTCGCCGGTCAAGATCAGGGGCTCCTACCTCATCGCTTTCTATGCCTACCAAGGACGAGAAGGGCATATCTTTACGGTGAAGCCCGACGGGAGCGACCTGCGGCAGATCACCTCCGGCCGGGGAAACCATACGTCGCCCACGTGGTCGCCCGATGGAATGTACTTGGCGTACAGCTCGGATCGTGGGGGGACGCCTGAGATTCGTATCTGTTCGTACGACGGCACCCCTCCCCCCGGGATGCGCGAACACTGGCGGTTGTCAGGCGCGAAAGGCGCTCTCTCGCCCGCCTGGTCACCCTGAATCGCGACCGGCGCGGTCTTGAGACCTCTCTCTATCGTCTGCATTGCCGGTATCCTACGCTCAACAACGGTTCCCTAGGGACGAAAGCCAAGAATTCGCCGCCATCCGACTGAAAAAGGAGTTAAGCGCCTTGTTGATGTTTATTTACAGTATTCTTGGAAGAATCGGGTTTACCTTCAACAGTCATCTACGATTCGAGCCCCCCATGCGCGTGGCGCGGGCCGCTGCCGCCCTGACGGTGGCGGCGCTTTTCGTCTCTTCTCCCGCGTTGGCTCAGCCGGATATCGACAGTGTCATTTCCGATTACCCGGACCCGATGCAGGTCGCGTTCCCGCTGCCTCATATCGAGGGGACGCTCTCGGATGGAGCCACGTTGGCGGCGACGGCGCTGGATGTTTTGAGCCGCGACCTGAAGATGAGCCGCAATCTGGCGAAACCGAATTTCGAGATTCTGCCCAACCGGCTTCGAATGGATCAGCTGGACGCGAGAGATCGAGAGCGCGGCGGTACTCATTACAGTGAATGGGACGCTCTGCACGCAATGTACGTGATCAAGATCACGCTACGAGCTACCAGTCCCGGTCAGCTGCAACTGGATGCATTCTTGCATGACGTCGGCGGTGAGAAGGCTCTGCTGGCGAAACGTTCGGGGAAGTTTCCCGTGGCCCAACTGCGCAAATACGTGCACAACGTGGCGGACGATATCGTCGAACGGACCACGCCAGGCCGAGGGATCGCTTCCACACAGATCGCTTTTGTAAACTATGACCGGGAAGTGAAGGAAATCCATACCGTCGATTACGACGGCCACAAAGAGAGCGTCAAACAGCTCACGGATTTCGGCTCGACGACGCTCTTCCCCAGTTGGTCCCCCGATGGGCTTTCGCTTGCGTATACGTCGTACAAATCGAACTGGTGCGACGCGTATATCCACCGGCTGGCGAGTCCAGGTAGCAAGAGCCTGGTGCGGGTGCTTTCGGAACGGCCCGGGAATAACTTGGCTCCGCGTTGGAATCCCACCGACAATCGGGAGATGGTGATCTCGCTTTCGCACAAAGGGAATCCGGAGATTTATCTCATCAACTCCAACGGCGAGATTCTGCGGCGTCTGACCAACGATCCGAGCATCGACGCATCGCCGTGCATGACCCCCAACGGGCAGGAGATCGTCTGGACCAGCGACCGTGTGGGGCGCCGACCCCAGCTGTTTATCATGGACCGGGACGGAGCTAACGCACGGCGATTGACCCGTGTCGAAGGAGGATTGCGCTGCGATACGGCGTCGTATTCACCCGTCGAACTTGACGGTGTCTACCGGATTGCGTTCTACGGATCTCACGGTTCTTCGACCGGGGATATCTATACGATCCGGCCGGACGGCACGGGGCTGATGCGGATCACGGACGGGCGGGGGAACAACGAGAATCCTTCCTGGTCGCCCGATGGGATGTATCTCGCGTACAGCTCGAACCGGCGCGGCGCCTCGCAAGTCTATATCGCCGCGTGGGACGGCTCTGCGCCTGTTGGCGGGAGCGGCCATCTGCGGCTCACCTATCTGAATGGGAACAACCTTTCTCCGGCTTGGTCTCCCGCGCGCTGATCACTATAGTATCTCTCCAAAGACATTTCCGATTGAAGGATGCAACCTGCTGGGTGTTTTCTCCTTCAACCCCCTTCCAGCCTCCCCCAATCTTTTGGCGGGGAGAGACTTGGCTTCTCGAAGCGGAAAGAACTTTTGAGAACCACTCTGAGGATCACCGATGATTGCACATCTCTCGGGACAACTGACGGCGAAACGTGACGCGCGCGCGGTGATCGATGTCGGGGGCGTAGGGTTCGAAGTGACCATCCCCCTCTCCACGTATCGGGCACTGCCGCGTGAAGGCGAAACCGCCACGCTGCTCACCTATCTTTATGTGCGCGAAGACGAACTCCGACTGTTTGGGTTCGCGACCTCCGACGAACGGGAACTGTTTCTGTTGCTGAACTCGGTGCAGGGTGTTGGCGCGAAGATGGCCGTCGATGTTCTCTCGCACCTTCCGCCGGAGCGGTTCGTTCGGGCGATCGAGGAGAGCGATCTGGCGCTGCTGTGCCAAGTGCCGGGGATCGGTAAGAAACGCGCGGAACGACTTGTGTTCGACCTGCGCCGCCAAGAGGCGCTCAAGGTTCTCGCGGCGGGCGTGGCCTCTGCGAAAGGCCGCGCAGCGTCCGGTTCCACCGCTGGCCCCGCCGCCGAGGAAGCCATCCAGGCGATGATCGCGCTGGGCACCAAACCGGCTGTGGCGAGCCGTGCGGTCGACGAAGTCCTCGAACAAGAAGGCGAAGAAGCTCTCACGGTAGAAGAACTGCTCCGCAAAGCGCTGCAACAAAGGTAAAGGTGTTCTTTGCACGCAACCTCGTTTCCTTTCCCCTATAATGAACTGAGAAGAAGACTGTTTTTTCGAGGTGGAGGATGGACCTCAAGGAACTGCTTGCGGAGCATACGATGCCCGCGGCGGCGGAACTGACACGGACCGAAGAGGACGGCCGGTTGCGCTGTGTGGCCTGCGGACACCGTTGCGCCATGCGCGAGGGACGCCACGGAGTGTGCCGTGTGCGGTTTGTCCGTGACGGCGAGCTGCGCGCGCCCGGAGGCTATGTCTCCGGCCTGCAAGTGGATCCGATCGAGAAGAAACCGTTCTTCCACGCGTTCCCTGCCCGCGACGCACTCTCGTTCGGCATGCTCGGCTGCGACCTGCATTGCAGCTATTGCCAGAACTGGGTCTCTAGCCAAACCCTGCGCGACGAACAAGCTGTCACCTCCATCCAACGTTGCGACGCCGCACGCCTGGCGGAGATCGCGGTGCAAGAGAACGCTCCCGCCATCGTGAGCACCTATAACGAACCGTTGATCACCGCCGACTGGGCCGCTGAGGTTTTCTCGTACGCCAAGAAGGCGGGGCTGACCTGCGGGTTCGTAAGTAACGGCAACGCCACGCCCGAAGTGCTGGAATATCTCCGGCCACTTGTGGACCTCTATAAAGTCGACCTCAAATGTTTCAACGACAAGAACTACCGCAAGCTCGGCGGTACCCTCCAGGCAGTCTTGGAGAGTATCGAGCGGCTGAAAGCGATGGCGTTTTGGGTGGAAGCAGTCACCCTGGTGGTGCCGGGTTTCAACGACAGCGATGAAGAACTGGGACAGATCGCTTCGTTCCTGGCGGGTGTATCCGTCGATATTCCCTGGCACGTGACCGCGTTCCATCCCGACTACAAAATGACCGACCCGCCGCGTACGCCGGTCTCTACATTGGTACGTGCCGTGGACGCCGGTAAGAGCGCCGGACTTCGGTATGTCTATGCGGGAAACATCGCCGGACAGGTGGGCGATTTCGAGAATACCTATTGCCACGGGTGCGGCGCAGTACTGATACGCAGGCGGTCGTTCACTGTGTTGGAGAACCGTATGGCGGGGAAGACGTGCCCCGATTGCGGGGTGACGATACCCGGAGTGTGGGAGGAGGACCCACCGCGCAAGACGGGTGGGCTGGGAATGCCGCGGAGGTTGTAGTTCTCCATTGTCTATTTCTTTCCCCGCGCCCCTCGCTGTGTTTCTTTCTTGAAAGCAACGAACCTCGCTTCGCTCGAGTCACTCGGGTACACGGGAAAAGAGAGGCCAGTGTTTTGCTATTTTGCGCCGAGTTCGATGATGTTTGGATTGAGGCGTTCGCGGACACGATCGGACATCCAGCGGTGGCATGTGAAGAGGAATATCTGCGTCTCCCGTCCGACCTGTTCCAGTATCTCGCACGTGGCGTCGAGCCGCTCTCGATCGAAGTTGACGAGTAGATCGTCAAAGAAGAGCGGTACGGGCTCTCCCTTTCCGGCGATCTCCTCGGCCAACGCCAGCCGGAGTGAAAGATACAACTGTTCCCGAGTCCCCCGGGAAAGTTGACTCGCCTTCCAGGCCGGTCCGGGTTCGGTGGGGATCACTTCGAGCCCCATGGTTGTCGCGTCGGGATCGGCGACGACGACTTGGGCGTACTTGCCTTGGGTCATGGTTTTGAAGAATGTGCCCGCGCGTTGGAAGACGTTGGGCTGGTGCGCCTTGCGGAAGCGCTCGATGGCTTCGGCGAGGAGCCTATGGGCAACCTGCAACACGTCGAACTCTTGGGCGATCTTGCGGCGCTCTTCTTCCAGCGAAAGCACCAACGATTCCGCTCCGGCGATATCGACCCTGGCGCGGTAGTCGGCGAGCTGCCGTTCGAGGTTTCCACATTGCAGGGCGAGCCGTTCGACTTCGTCCTTCACCCGCGTGAGTTCGACGTCGATGGCCGCCTCCTGGCCAGCGTCGGGAGGCCCCACCGTTTCGATCTCTTCCCCCTGGCCCAAAGCCTCGGCGCGCGCCTGTTCGAGAGCGTCCTCGGCCATGCCGTAACGATTCAAATCCTGCTGGCGGTCTTTGAGCCTATCCTGGACATTCCGTATCCGCCGCGCCGCCTCCAGGTCTTGCCGGAAGGTTTCGATCCGCTCGCAGCCCGCTTTTTGCAGGTCGGCGTTCAACTCACCAATGGCTTTCTGCCGTTGGTTGTGAAGCGCGGTAAGCCCGGTGACGATGGCTTCGCGGTGCCGCCGCCGTTCGGCGATCTTCCGCTCCAACTCGACTTGAGCCTCGCTCTTTCGGCGGAGCCGCTCCAGTGCCGGAGCGAGCGCTTCGGGAGTCTCAACGACGGGTTCTCCAAGTTCCTCGAGGAGAACGTTGGTCTCCTCCAGGAAGAGCTCCAGGTCACGTCTCTTTCGCTCGATTCGCCGCTCGATGTCGGTCTGCTCGTGGAGTTCGCGCGATACGTGCGCGACGGTGCGTATGGCCCGCATCCCCTCGTCCGGCGTCATCTCCTCCGGGAGATTCCACGCAGCCAAGGTGCCTCGGGCCTCCTCTTGCAGGGTCTGCAGCCGCTCTCGCTCGTCCGTTAGTTTGCGCTGGGCGCGTTCCAACTCGGTCTTGAGGGTCTCCAGGAGTGACGCGGCTTGATCGAGACGGGCCAGCTCGGTCCGTGCGCGATTCTGACGGCGAGCGATCTCGAGTTTTTCATCGAGAACCTCCATCGTAAGGGGCCGTGGAAGATTGAGTTCAAACGCTTTCTTATCGGTCTCCTCACAACATTCGCCGAACGCGTCCATCGAGGTGTTGTCTTCACTCTCCGCCTCCGCGATTTGGTCGCGGAGTTCGTCCAGGCGCGGCTCGATGGTCTCGTTGAGCCGGTCGCGGCTACGTATAAATCGGCTGGAGAGGATCGACGCCTGCAAGGCCAGACCGAGAAGTCCGAACCCGGCCATGACCGTGGTTTGCAGGGAAAGGGTGAGAACTCCCGCCGTCCGGTAGTCGAGCCCGGCCGAGATCGCTAGGACCGCCAAGACTGCCGCTACTCCCAGCAACATCCAACGTTTCTGCTTGTTGTAGAGCGATTGGATTTCGGCTTGCTGCTCCTCACGCTCGCTCTCACATTCTCGGATTCGTTCGCGGAGAGACTCGCGGTTCGCCTTCGCTTTCGCGATATCTCCGGCGAGGCGCTCGCGCGCTTCGAATTTCTGACGGAGTTCCAACAGCACAGAGGGGTCGTCGCAGCCGCGGATGGCCTCCGGTTCGGCGGGGAGGGTGGTGAGAATCCCGGAATGCTCCGCTTCGGATTCCTCGACCCGCTTCCGCTGTCGCTCCAGATCCGCTTCGCACCGCTGTACCGTTTGACTCGCGGCGGTCACGGCTTCGAGTTGCTGGAGGCTCTCACGGTCGTTGGGCTGACTCCCGTCGGCGATCCGTTCGCGGAGAGTCTGCACAAGCGAACCCTGAGCCGTATCGGTATCGCCACGCATCCGGCAACGAATGAGTTCTTCTTCGAGTCGCGCATGCTTCTCCTCGACGGCCCTCTCTCCGTCTTCGATCTCCGTACGGGAATCTTTGACCCACTCCAATCGTCGAAGATGCGAGTCCAAGCGCTCACGCACATTCAGGAATTTCTCGTCGATGGTGATGGCTTGTATCTCTTCGTCGACGTGTTCGAGTTGGATGCGTTCCCGCTCGTTCTGGTTGGCGAGGTTTTGCAGGCGTTCGTCGAGCCGCTCGACCTCGCGGTCGAGTTCGAGTGGGAAATCGAGTAACTCACGTTCGCCTTCGAGTTCTCGTTCCATCTCGGCCACTTTGCGGGCGATGTCGAGCGCTTGCTGGTACTGGACGGATCGCTTCTGCTCGCGGAGGAGTTCGGATTCACGTTCGCGCAAGGCGTCGATCGTCTTCTTGAGTTGCTCCAACTCGGCCGAGCAGACACGGGAGTTTTCGGCCTCTTCGCGTTGCTGGCGCAGGGCGTCGCGTGCGGCTTTCAGTTTCTCCTTCAAGGCTTCGGAACGTCGCGGCCGCCGCCGCCGGTTTCCAGGGGTCTTGGCGAGGGCGTTGGCATCGTATTCCAGGTGCGTGAGAATCTGGCGGGGATTAACGCTCTCGCTGGTACGTTCGGTCAAGCCTAAGAGATAAGGGCTGACCTCCGTCTGCTCGGAGCGTTCGAAGTTCTTGAGTTCCGATAACGATATCGAAAAGACGTTGGTGAAGATGGCCGAAGAGACTTGAAGCAGGGCTTGCCCGGGACATTCACCGTAGTCCACCGGGTTCCCCGACGCGTCTCGCAAGACGGCGAGGTCGCGGCTGCCCTTGAGATAACGGGAGAGACGATAGGACTCTCCATTCCAGTCGACTTCGATCTGTCCGCCGAACTCGTTCTCGCCGAACGCGGGCCGGTAGGGATGCTTGGCGTTCTTGGGCGAGAATCCGTAGAGGAGGGTTTGTACGAAAGCGAAGACCGTGGACTTGCCCGCTTCGTTGGGTCCCACGATGAGATTTATTCTGGGGGAAAGGGTTTCGCTCTCCCAGTTTCTCAGGCCGCCGAATCCTCCGATTTGTATGCGTTTCAGTTGCATGATCAGTTTCCGCTCGGCCGCCAGAATTCACTCCGGTCGGAAAGCCGGTCCACACCCTCGACGAGGGACGCACGTAGGATCTCACGCACATAGACGCTGCGCTCCTCCTCCGACAGGCTCTTCCAGTCCGGGTTTAGCCATTCGACGCTTTCGGTGAAGGCCTGCCGTTCCCGGGGATCGCGGATCATCTCGCGCAGCAAACGGGTGTACTCGCCCCGTACCGAGACTTCTTCCCCGATGCTCTCGAGTTCGAGGGGAGGCACGCTGCGGTCGACGAACTCCACACTGCCGACACCCAATGTGCGTTCCAGACGCTCTTGAATCTCCTGCCCCTCTTCGTTCTCCAGACTGAACGCTTCACGGAAATGATCCGCGAGAGGCCCTCGGCCATTGGTGGCCACACGAAGGATCTGCCCCTCGTCCCCCACCTCCGTCGCCGGGATATCCCGCCAGCGTGCGCGGACCGCATCGAAGAACTGTGGTATTTCCTGCATCTCCGAGATGTCGATCTCGATAAAATGGAAAGTGATCGGCGCGAGCGGCCGGAATTCGCACTCCATGTCGTCGCGCCCATACACCCTAACCAACACGCATCCCTTGGAACCGGTCTCCCCCATGTCGCGGCCCATGCAGCATCCCGGGTAGACCACCCAGGGTGCGCGTGAGAGTTCCTTGTAACTGTGGACGTGTCCTACAGCCCAGTAGTCGATGCCCCGTCCGGAAAAGTCGTCGATCTCCGAGGGCGCGTAGGGTTGGTGACGGCCACTCAGATCGACATGGCCGATGTGGGTGTGGACCAGCCCGATTTGAGGCACGGGCTCGTTGTGGCCGGTTATCCGCTTGACCAGATTTTCGGTCTGGCGGGGGCTGGTGTGTCCTGCGCCGTGGACAGTGGCGAGATGATTTCCCTGGGCGTCGAGTACTTGTGCGGATTCGGGGACGATGCTGCGGAACAGGTAGACGTTCTCCGGCCAGCGGATACGGTGCATGGGGCTGCCGGTGCGGTAATGATCGTGATTGCCCGGTGCGATGAAGACTTGGATGTTCTCTTCGCCCAAACGCCGTAAGCGATCCACGAGGAGGTCCTCGGTGGCGAGCGATAGCCGCGCTCCGTCGACGATGTCGCCCGCGAGTAACACGGCCCGTACGCGCTCTTCGATGGCCAGTTCGACGAGCCGTTCGAACGAATCGCGTAGCGCGGAGCGCAAAGCGCGCCGCTGCGAATCGTCACGGCCCGGCATGGGTGTGTCGAGGTGCAGGTCGGCCGCATGCAAGAACGACCACGTGTCTGGAGTGGAAGAGGATGTCATGTCGAGGTGAGGATACCCCAGGAACTCCGATGCGGTCGAGTGCGTTGCGACGGCCGTCCATGCCGTGTGGGCCATTCACGCCAGGCGCGAAACCCTCGGGAGTTGCACGCGTATCCTCAAACCGCCCTGTGCGATGCGGAAGCGGCGTTCTAGACTCACTTTTCGCGCGTTCGAGATTCGTGCGGTACAGCCAGGATTAGGGAGTTGTTCTGTCATGCTTGCGGATAACCCGAGACGATCGGATCTAGATTTCTTTCACCGCTCGAATGGCGCTCTACACGCGGAATCCGTGGATTTGGCGCGGATCGCCGACGAGGTGGGGACGCCTTGCTATGTTTATAGCCGCGCGGCGTTTGAGGGAGCGTTACGAGCCTATCAGGAGGGTCTCCAAGGTTGCCGGAACTTAGTCTGCTATGCGGTGAAAGCGAATCCCACGGGAGCGCTGCTGCGGCTCGCGGCCGACCTCGGCTGCGGGGCGGATGTCACCTCCGGGGGTGAACTGGCGCAGGCTCTGCGGGGCGGCATTCCGGCGGACCGGATTGTCTTTTCCGGGGTGGGGAAGACGGATCGGGAGATTCAAGAGGCCCTGGAGGCCGGGATCCTCGGTTTTAATATCGAGTCGGAGTCGGAGTTGGACCGTATCGACCATCTCGCTCGCGAGGGGGGTCAGCGGGCCGCGATCTCGTTCCGAATCAACCCGGATATCGACGCGCAAACTCATCCGAAAATCACGACCGGATTGCGGAAGAACAAGTTTGGCATTCCCACCGAACAGGCGCTGGAACTGGCGCAGAAGATCAAAGAGCGCGCAGGGGTGGAACTGATCGGTTTGGATTGCCACGTCGGTTCGAGCCTCCAGAAGACCGAACCCCTTATCGCCGCCTTGGATAAACTCCTGGAACTGCGCGAGACGCTGGTTTCGGAAGGTTTCGATATTCGGCATCTGGATTTGGGTGGCGGGCTAGGAATCCCCTACTACGAGGCCGATCGGCCCGAGCATCCCCGCGACTATGCCCAGAGGCTGCGGGAACGGCTGGATGGCTTCGACGGCACCTTGATCGTCGAACCAGGACGCTCGGTATCGGGTCCCGCCGGGGTGTTGCTGACCTCTGTCGTGCACACGAAAGATAACGGCGCACGGAAATTCGCGATCGTCGACGCGGCCATGACCGATCTGGTGCGGCCCGCGATGTACGACGCGCATCACGAGATCGAAGTTCTCGCGGAACGGCCTGGCGAACGGGTGGAGATGGATGTGGTCGGCGGTGTCTGCGAGAGTTCCGATACCTTTGCCCGTCAGGAACCCCTCACGCCTCTGGTTGCTGGCGACCGTCTGGCATTGCTTTCTGCGGGGGCATACGGTTTTGCCATGGCCTCGCAGTACAACGGACGGCCTCGCGCCGCCGAAGTGCTGGTCGAGGGCGACCGCTACCGGGTTATCCGGCGGCGTGAAACGTACGAGGACCTGTGGGTGACGGAAGTCGAATAGAGGCCGCTCCTCTGGAGCTCGGCAGAGTTCCAAACGAGGCGTGACACTACGGAGTGAACCGATGCAATACGTAAATTCGAACGATATTCCCTGGAGCAAAGGCGACCATGGGGTCCGGTATGTGATGCGGGGACCCAATACCGAATGGGGTATCCTGAGGCTCAAACCCGGGCAGTCTTCCGCCGACTACGGCCAGCACATTCACGAGCGGGTCGAGGAGACCTTCTACTTCATGGAGGGCTCGCCGCGGTTCGTGATCGGCGGGGTGGAACACCAAGTGAAACCCGGGGACGCCTATCGCGTCGATCCGGGCGAAACGCATAACCTGATCAACGATACCGACGAGAACGTCGTGGCGGTCTTCATCAAGTGGCCGTTCGACCCCAGTGACCGTATCCCGGTCGAGTAAATTTCATGTTCTTCCAATGTATTCTTTCCGTTGGAGGATGCCGAGCGCCCGGCCTTCGCGGGCACTTCGTGCGCGCTACCGAAAGCAACGAACGAGATA
>CAYTDF010000002.1:25626-34579 GCA_964436365.1 uncultured bacterium
TCTAGCGGCAACGCATATAAACTAAGGAGAATCGTTAATGGCTATTCGTACAGCAGAGCGGCTGAGCCGCCTTCCCGTATACCTCTTCGACAAGTTGGACGCCGCGAAAGCGGAAGTGGAAGCGACCGGAGTCAACGTGATCGACCTCTCTGTCGGGGATCCCGATAAAGATTCCCCCGACTACGCAGTCGATGCCCTGCGCGAGACGGCCTTGGATGGCAGGAACCACCACTATCCCGGCTACAAAGGTCTGCCGGAGTACCGCCAGGCGGTCGCCCACTGGTACAAGAAGACCTTCAATGTCGAACTCGACCCAGAGAGCGAAGTTCTGTCGGTGATCGGCACCAAAGGTGGCATGAGCGCGCTGCCCTTGGCGTTGGTGAATCCCGGCGACCCCGTGCTGCTGCCGGATCCGTGCTACCCCGCCTATATCCCCGGTGTGATCATGGCCGCCGGTGAAGTTGCGAATATGCCGCTGGTGCCGGAAAAGGGTTTCCTACCCGATCTCTCGGCGATTCCCAGCGATGTGGCCAAAGCCGCGCCGATGCTGGTGTTGAACTTCCCCGGTAATCCCACGGCGGCGCTGGGGCCGATCTCCTTCTTCAAAGAGGTCGTCGCTTTCGCTAAGGAATACGACATCGCCGTCGTGCACGACGCTCCTTACTCCGAAGCCTGTTACGATGGGAACCGTCAGCCGAGTTTCTTGGAGGCCCCGGGCGCGAAAGAAGTCGGGATCGAGTTTCACTCGCTGTCGAAGGCGTTCAACATGCCCGGATGGCGTATCGGCCACGCTGTGGGGAACGCCGATATTCTCGCCGCGTTGGGGCGTGTGAAATCCAATCTGGATATGGGCATCTTCCCCCCGATCCAACACGCGGCCATCGCCGCGCTAACCGGGTCCGATACCTTCACCAAAGCCCGGCGTGATGAATACCAAGAGCGGCGCGACGTGCTCTGCGACGGACTCGACAGCCTGGGCTGGAAGATCAATCGGCCTCCGGCGACGTTCTTCATCTGGACGCCCGTTCCGGATGGGAGCACCGATTCCGCCGCGTACGCCGATAAGGTTCTTCGCGAGGCGGGGGTCTTGATTACCCCGGGCGCCGGTTTTGGCGAAGGCGGGGAAGGCTATATCCGCATTGCGTTGACCGTCGAGATCGATGTCTGTAAGCAGGTGGTCGAACGGATCGCGAAGGCCGGTCTCAAGTACTAGGTCTCTATTGCCATGGGGAGCACGGTCGCGGGAGAAGGACGAAAACCATGTCCAAACGGCAGATTCCACGTCGCCACGCATTCTGGATTGCGCTCTCGCTGACCCTTGGGCTCGGCGGCTGCGCCGGAGGAGCGCGTATCGCCGCTTACCGGGAGCAACAGGTGGCGCGAGTGATGGAGGAATGGGCCGAAGGCTGGAAAGCGAAAGACTCGAGTCGACTCGCGCCCTTGCTCCACCCCGACTACCTGGGCGCGCTTCGCGATAGCAGACGCTCCGTATTGGCGTTCGTTCAAGACACGAACCACGAACCGGGGACGGAGTTCAACTTCTCCATCGGGGAAATCGGTATCGAGATTCGCGGGAACCACGCCACGGTCTCGAACGTGACCATCGACGGCAAACTCGAGACCGGCTGGGTCTCGCACACCGTCATGGATTACACGCTTCTGCGGTGCGACGATGGGAAGTGGCGAATTACCGGATCGGAATGGATCGTCGAGGAGCCGGGCGAGCCGTCTTCATGAATCCCGTCGGTCGTGCCCGTCCCTGCGGGTGCGGTCAGTCCATCCCGTCGAGTTCGACCGCTTGCGATGAACCACCGTGCGCTACGCGTTCATAGCGGATGGAGATATCCTTGTACCCGATGTCGGCCGCATAAACCGCACCGTACGCGTCGCGGGCCTCGTCGATCGCACCCATCTCTTCCAGTGTGACGCCTAAGTAGTAATGCGCGGCCTTTAGGTCCTCGCCGGGGATGTGGGTGTAGCCCTTGTTCTTGGCGGAATCGATCGATTTTTTGAACTGCTCGGTCGCCAACTCGTGTTTGCCCTGGGCGCGGAAACACCGTCCCAATAGCAGGAATCCAGGGGCTGTCCACGACGGGGACTGGAGCAACCGTTGGGTGTGTTCGATCGCGTCGGTGACGTCTCTGTGGCCCAGCAGCGTTTCGGCCAGTTTGGCCCTTGTTTCGAGGTCTTCGGGGTGGTCTACCAGGTGGCTCTCCCAGAGTTTGCGCCTCCGTGCGAAGAGATCTTCCCGGATTCTCATCGTCTGTGGATCGCCATCGGGAACGCCCTCGCGGTGCGCGAGTTCCAGCGTGGTTTCCAGCCACACACAGTGAAGTTCTTCGTCGTCGGGCGCTTCCCGTACGAGCTGTTCATACAGTGTGACGGCGAGATCGACTTCCCCGACTTCCCTCCAGAGCGCGGCCTGTTCCAGCCGGCCCTCCCAATGATCGGGATGCTCATCCAGCAACCCGGTTAGAATGTCTTGCACGAGTTTCGGCTGTCCGCCGCGCCGTAGGTGGGCGGCCATCTGCACCCGAGCATCCAGATCCTCGGGATGATTTTCGCAGTGCTCGGCGAGTTTCTCCAACCGCTCGGTGAAATCCGGCGTACCTGGGACGCGAATCCGTTTGGACTTCTCCTTCTCGATCTCCCGCCGGGCGGCTTTGATATCCTCCGGCACACCGGTGCGGGCGTACTCTTTGGCCATGAGGTCGCGCAAGAGGTGATCCAGTCTGTCGTCCTTCGGCCGCATCTTCTGGATTCTCTGATAGCATTTGATCGCTTCCGCGGTCTTGTCTTGACGCTGTAGGGCATCGCCCAGTCCGTTCAAGGCGCTGAGACGGTCGGGTTCCAACTTCAGAACCGAACGGTAGGCGTCCTCGGCCTCCTTCAATTCACCGTGCTGTATCGCGGCCGTGCCCAGGGCTTCCGCAAACAGCTGGCTGGTGGGATTGGACGCGTGAAGGATGCGGAGTTTCTGCAACGCCCCTTCGTGCTTTCCGAGGAGCATCGAACATCGGCACCAAGTGAAGATCGCCCAGCGCGCCACGGGTCCCCAGCCACGTTTCGCCTCCGCGACCTTAATGCTCTGCAGACCCTCCAGCGCTCCGGGATGGTCTGGCGCTTCCGCGAGCACGGAGTTGAAATACTTTGCCGCGAGTTCCAACTCACCGTCCTTTACCGCATCGCGGCCTCGCTCCAGATATGCGTTAATCTCCATTGTCGTCTACCCTGTCTTGTACCCTGACCTCATCGCGGTCAGTCGTCGTTTTCAACCCGCCGCGTTTCTTTGCACGAACACCACGGAACCCGGCCATCACGGCCGGTTGAAGATATCTCGGTACGCGATGGTTTGCAGCACGATCACGAACGGAAACGTGGCGATCGTGCCCACACAGCAGAATAATGCCCCGGCCAGATTGAGTACCCACGCGATGACCGCGAGCGCCAAAATTCCCCAGAAGTTCTCCAGCACGCGTACGCGGCTGGCCTCCATTGCCTGCCAGAATCCCTGTTGCTCGTCGATAACGATCGATAGCGCGAAGAAGTACAAGGCCCAGACGATCAGGCCCGGTAAGAAGCAGAACATGAACGCGACCCCCGCGAAAAGACCGATGAGCAGCCCCCCGATCACGAGATCGAAAAACCGGTCGAATCCCTTGAAGACATCCCCGAATTCGACGCTCTCGCCACGCAGGTCCTTGAGTGTGAAGAGGATGACTCCCCCCGCCAGAGGCGAGGCGAGGATCAGTCCCCCATAGGGAACGAGGCATGCCAACCAGATCAGCGCACCCATTCCGATATACTCCATCGGGTGGTCCGCAAAGAGGTTCCACGCTTCCTCAATATAACGGCCAATCGGCATTGGATAGGATCCTGTCGCGTTCATTCGTAACTCCTCATCGCATCCTCACAGCCTGTCGGTGACGACACTGTCTCTGTTCTTGACAACCATGAAACGCACCGTGACTTGGTAAAGTATCTTATCACATCGGAGAACGAACGACGCCGGTGGCGGTCCGCGATCCAGGCCTGGCGCGGAACCGGGCCGGGAGAGACTTGTGCGTCCGCTTCCCGGAGGCTAGTGTCATAGTTGGTTTGAGAATGAAGGAACTCCTTTGACAATGGCCAACGCCTTTCAAATTAAGCAAGATATTATCGAAGCCGGACGCCGTATCTGGCAGCGCGGTTTCGTGGCTGCGAACGACGGCAACCTGTCGGGTAAAGTGGACGATAACGAGATTATCTGCACGCCGACGGGTGTAAGTAAGGGCTTCTTGACTCCGGATATGCTGGCCACTGTGGACGGCACCGGACGGCAACTTCGGGGCGAACTCAAGATGAGTTCCGAGACGAAGATGCATATGATGGTCTACCGTGTTCGGCCGGACGCCGGTGCGGTCGTTCACGCGCATCCGCCCGTGGCGACAGGGTTCGCGGTCGCGGGGCTTTCGTTGGACCAATGCGTCCTGCCGGAAGTTGTGGTCTCGCTTGGCGGGATTCCGCTCTCGCCCTACGGGCTCCCCTCGTCGGATGAGCTTCCCGAGGCAATGGAGCCCTACGCGCGTAAGAGTAATGTGATTCTGATGGCCAACCATGGCCTCCTCGCGATTGGCGAGGATGTGATGCAGGCCTATTACCGTCTCGAGACGGTCGAACACTTTGCGAAAATCCTCCTGACGGCTGTTCAGCTGGGTCAGGTCAATCTTTTCTCCAAAGATCGGGTAGCCGAGTTGGAGAAGCTCCGAAGCCAGTTTGGCATCTCGGGGCCCAGTGTGGCCTGTACAAACCCGTCTGCCATCGGTGGCGCACCGACGGGCCGTGCACCGGACGGCCGTGCGTGAGGTCGTGGAGCGCTGTTTGTGAGGGGAGAGCCGCTTCCGGCGGGTGATTGACGTTCAACCGCGGACAGGGCTCTCGTAAGTCGCTCTACCAGGCAACGAAGCGTTTTTTCGTCGCGATCGTGGTCACAACCTTGTATTTTCGGTTTACCGATTGAGTGAGCCGACGAGTGCGACGGGACTGTCCACGCAAGGGCTTCCGCTCGGTTCGTGGGACACGTGAGCCGGGACGAAAAGGATTCGGGTTATGAGTACGCGCAACGATTTCGTACGATTTACAGCGGAACTGGAGCCGAGAGGCCTCGATCTCGAGGATGTGAAGCGCCGTCTGATGGGGCAGGCGATCGAGACCCCCTCATGGGGTTATGCCGATAGCGGTACGCGATTCGGTGTGTTCCCCCAGGCGGGTTCGGCCAAGACCCTGGCGCACAAGATCGAGGACGCCGGAACCGTTCACCGGTTCACGGGCACCGCGCCCAGCGTGGCTCTGCATATTCCGTGGGATACCGTGGACGATTGGACCGTGGCCGCCGAGATGGCCGCCTCGAACGGCGTGCGGATCGGCGCGATCAACCCCAACGTTTTTCAGGATGAAATCTACCGGTACGGGAGCCTCTCCAGCCGCGACCCGGAAGTCCGTAAGAAAGCGCTGGACCGCCATTTCGAGTGTACCGAGATTATGAAGGCGACGGGGTCGAAGATTCTGTCGCTGTGGTATGCCGACGGGACCAACTATCCCGGTCAGGCGGATATGGTTCAGCGTAAGCGCTGGTTTGAAGAAGGGTTCAGGCAGGTCTATGCCGCGCTCCCCAACGACGGGCGCATGCTGCTCGAATACAAACTGTTCGAACCCGGGTTTTACCACACCGATCTGTCGGACTGGGGAACGGCTTACGCGTATGCGGGCAAACTCGGCGACCGAGCCCAGGTGCTCGTGGATATCGGCCATCACGCCCACGGCGTCAATATCGAACAGATCGTGGGTTTCCTGATCGACGAGGGGAAGATGGGCGGTTTTCATTTTAACGACCGGCGCTATGCGGACGACGATCTCACCGTGGGGTCGGTCAATCCGTACCAGCTGTTCTTGATCTACGACCAGATCGTACGGGCGGAACTGGACCCGGACGTGACGACCGACATCGCATTCATGGTGGATCAGAGCCATAACCTGAAACCCAAGGTCGAAGCCATGATCCAAACCGTGGTGATGTGCCAACGTATATATGCGAAGGCGCTTTGTGTCGACCGGAAACGGTTGGCGGTTTGCCAGGCGAGCGACGACATCGTCGGCGCGGAAGAATGCCTGGTGGCCGCGTTTAACACCAATGTCGACCCGTTGTTGGCGGCGGCTCGCGAGGCGCTCGATGTGCCTACGGATCCGCTGACGGCGTATCGGGAGAGCGGTGTTTTGGCCAAGGTCGAAGCCGACCGCGCGGGCGTCGAGGGTGGGGGTGGACTCGGGGCGTAACCACGCCGCCGAGTCTATTAACGAATACGGGAAAAATCGGCGTACCCAAAGCGGGGGAACCGCTGTTTTCTTACTTTCATATCTTTTCGCGAAACGCGGAACATAGGAGTGTCGAAATGCAGGTTATTATCAAAAGCGACTACGATGCGATGAGCAAAGAAGGCGCGAAGATCGTCGCCAACGTCGTACGCAGTAAACCCAACGCGGTTTTGGGTCTCGCCACGGGCAGCACGCCGATCGGTCTCTATAAAGAGCTGATTCGTATGCACAAAGAAGAAGGTTTGGATTTCTCCAAGTGCACCTCCTTCAACTTGGATGAGTACTGGGGCCTCTCGGGCGATCACGACCAGTCCTACTACTACTTCATGCACGATAATCTCTTCAATCACATCAACCTTCCGGAAGAGAAGATTCATGTGCCCAGCGGCACGACCGACCCCAAAACCTTCTGCCAGTGGTACGAAGATGAGATCGTCAAAGCCGGTGGCGTCGACATTCAGGTTCTCGGCATCGGTAGCGACGGCCATATCGCTTTTAACGAGCCGGGCTCGTCCCTGACCTCGCGCACGCGTCAGGTGACCCTGACCGAAGAGACCATCGACGACAACACCCGCTTCTTCGGCAAGAAGGAAGATGTGCCCCGTCAAGCCGTGACCATGGGCTGCGGAACGATCATGGATGCCGGTTGCTGCCTGATGCTGATCAACAGTAAGAAGAAAGCCGCCACCGCCAAGAAAGCCGTCGAAGGTCCTGTGACCCAGATGGTGACCGCTTCCATCCTTCAGATGCACCAGAACGCAATCACGATCCTCGACGAGGAAGCCGCCAGCGATCTGGAACTGAAAGATTACTACAAGTGGGTTTACGAAAATCAACCTGAATAATCAGGTTTCTTGACAATGAAATAGTCGCTGCCGGGGATGGGCCTTTTCGGCTCATCCCCCGCGAGCGCTTCGCGGAGACGACGCGAACATCCCGTAAGGAATTCGAGTGTAAACATGGCTGAAATCATCCTTTTCGAAGACGATGGTTACCGTAAACTCGGGCCGCTGACGTTGAATCGGCCCGGTTATGAACTGAAAACTGGAATCACTTCCCTCGCCGCGAAGATTATCCGGGAATACAAGGGTGCGACGGTCAGCTATCACGTGCGCACCGCTTTGGCCGACTACTACCAGGAGCAGGTCGGCGACGCCAAGGTGAACGCCGCGGCGAGCGATGCGGCTCTCCTCGTGAACGGCCGTATCTTTGCGACCGGCGACCTCGCTGGGAAAATCCCGGTAGACGGTCCCGACGCGATCTTCATGCAGGGCGATACAGTTGTCGCCGCGCGTCTGTCGGGTGCGAACCTGGCGGCTGTGAAGTTCGATCAGCCCATCGCCAAGAGTCTGCTGCCCAGCGTTCCCGAGCAAACGGTCGAAGGTTTGACCCTGATCGTTTGGCCCTGGGACCTCGTGCACCACAACCCGGATGAGATCACCCGCGAGTTCAAGATTCTCGGTAACCCGGGCGCGCAAGAAGGTAAAGTCTACGAAGGCGTGCATATTCTCGCCGCCGCCAATGTCTATATCGCTCCGGGCGCGAGCGTGAAACCGGGTGTTGTCCTCGATGCCGAGGGTGGCCCGATCTTTATCGATGAAGGCGCGAAGATCTTCCCGCAAGCGGTCATCGAAGGACCGTGCTATATCGGTAAGAAAACCGCCATCAAAATCTCCGCCAAGATCTACGAAGGCACCAGCATCGGCGAAGTCTGCAAGGTCGGGGGCGAGGTCGAGGAATCGATCATCCACTCCTACAGCAACAAGCAGCACGACGGTTTCTTGGGCCACGCCTATCTCGGCATGTGGGTCAATCTGGGCGCGGATACCAACAACTCCGACCTCAAGAACGACTACGGTTTCGTCAAGTGCGTCATCGACGGCGAGATGGTGAACACCGGGTCGCAGTTTGTCGGTCTGACCATGGGCGACTACTCCAAGTCGGGTATCAACACCATGTTCAATACCGGCACCGTGGTGGGTGTCGGCTGTAACATGTACGGCGCGGGTCTGCCGCCGACGGCCGTTCCCTCGTTCTCGTGGGGCGGTGGCGCGGGCCTTATGGAGTATCGTGTCGACAAGTTCCTCTCGGTCGCGAAAGCGGTTATGGCTCGCCGTGACAAGGAACTCTCGCCCGCCGAGGAAGCGTTGCTGCGTAAGATTCACGAGGAGACCGCGGAAGAACGTAAGGCCGTTTTCGGCGCGTAATTCCATCCAGTCTTGTCGTTATTTAGAGGTTGTATTGAAGGGATCCGCGAATGCGGGTCCCTTTTTTTGTCCGTAATGTTAGGACGGGGTATTCCCAACGCTGTAGACAGGCGTGCCTTTACGAATCTGTCCGTCGGTAAACGTAGTCTTGATTCCGACCTGGTCGCCTTCTTTCGCAGACTCAACTTGCCCACCGTTGATTTGGAGGCTAGTAACTTCTTCTTCCAAGAACCTGTCCGGCAGGACATAGCCCAAGCGGTCACCCTTCTCAATCTCAACGTCGGCAATTGGCACAGTGATTACACCCTTCTCCGGCCAGAATTTCTCTACGCACCCGATCAGCTGTGTACGGCGGGGTAAAAGTGCAGCGGGTGGCGGCCCAAAAGTGCGGCACT
>CAYTDF010000003.1:0-28927 GCA_964436365.1 uncultured bacterium
ACGGCCTCGATTCCCAAGACGCTGTGGGACTGTCGGGGGATCTGGAGGTCCTGCTGGAGCGGAAACTGCCACCGACGCTGGCCTATGATTATCCCAATATTTCGGTTCTCGCGCGGAAACTGGTCTCTGAGTCCAGCGCAGTGGATTCTCCGGCACACGCAACTCGTAGCGAGAAGACAGAAAATATGTTGCAGGAGCCGATTGCGATTGTCGGCATGGCCTGCCGCTTTCCAGGCGCGCCGACTGTGGAAGCATTCTGGAATCTCCTGCACGGCGGCGTGGATGCCATCACGGAAGTCCCGCCGGAACGCTGGAACGCGGATGCGTATTACCATCAGAATCCCGCCACGGCCGAGAAAATGAATACGCGTTGGGGTGGATTTGTGGAAAATGTGGATCGATTCGATCCGGCATTTTTCGGCATCACCCCGCGCGAAGCCGAACTGATCGATCCCCAGCATCGCCTCTTGCTGGAGGTGGCCTGGGAGGCGTTGGAAAACGCCGGGCTGGATTCCAGACGCTTGGCGGGCAGTGCGGCTGGCGTGTTTGTTGGAATCAGCGGCTATGATTACGCCCGTATGGTTCTGGCAAGTTTGAAGAGGGCGAATACGTACTCGGCGACCGGCAACGCGCTGAGCATTGCCGCCAATCGGCTTTCCTATTGGCTGGATCTGCGAGGTCCAAGCCTGTCGATTGACACCGCATGTTCTTCATCGTTGGTTGCGCTTCACCAAGCCTGCCGCAGTCTTCGTTTCGGCGAATGCGAGTTGGCGTTGAGTGGAGGCGTAAATCTGCTCCTCTCACCGGAGTTCACCGTCGCTTTCTCTCAAGCCCAATTAATGGCCTCGGACGGCCGTTGCAAGACTTTCGACGCCGCTGCGGATGGCTATGTGCGGAGCGAGGGCTGCGGTGTCATCGTGCTGAAGCGGCTCTCAGACGCCGTGCAGAACGGAGACAATATCCTCGCCGTGGTTCGTGGCTCTGCGGTCAATCAAGACGGACGCAGCAATGGAATCACTGCACCAAACGGCCCGGCGCAAGAAGCCGTGATGCGCGCGGCGCTGGCGGACGCGAGTGTCTCTCCACGGCAGATCGGCTACGTCGAGGCGCACGGCACGGGCACAGCGCTCGGCGATCCGATTGAAATGCATTCCATTCGGAATGTGCTGGCCCCGGAACGAACGACAGAGGAACTCTGCCAGGTCGGTTCGGTAAAGACGAACATCGGGCACCTGGAGTCGGCCGCAGGGATTGCTGGCATCGTTAAAGTGGTGCTCGCGTTGCAGCATGAGAAAATCCCGCCGCACCTTCATCTCAATAAACAGAATCCACACATCGATTTACAGGACGCACCGATAAGGATCTCAAAGGAGGCGCGGCCCTGGCCGGTGGGTAACAAACCGAGGCTGGCGGGGGTGAGTTCGTTCGGATTCGGCGGAACCAACGCGCACGTGATTCTCGAAGAAGCACCGGCACGTCAGACGACAGAAAGTGGTTGCGAGCGGAAGCGGCACATACTGACATTATCGGCTAAGTCCGAAGCCGCACTGCGGGAACTTGCCGGACGCTATCGAGAGTATGGGCAGTCGCATACGGATGTTTCGCTCGGCGACGTTTGCCATACCGCCAATGCCGGGCGCACGCATTTTGAGCATCGTGCCGCGATTGTCGCCGAGTCGATGAAGGAATTGGACGAGCGGCTGGCGGTCTTGGAGCGACGCGGGGAATCGAGTGACGTCGCGAGAGGAACCGCTCTCGGAAGCACTCCTCCAAAGGTCGCGTTCCTTTTCACGGGCCAGGGATCGCAATACGCCGGGATGGGCCGGGAGATTTACGAAACCGAACCGGAATTTAGGGCCGCGCTTGACGAATGCGCGGACATCCTTCAACCCTTGCTCGACAGGCCGCTTATCGACGTTCTTTACGGTGAAGGTGAAACCGCTTCGCTGCTGAATGAAACAGCCTACGCGCAACCCGCGTTGTTCGCGCTTGAATACGCGTTGGCGAAGCGTTGGATGGCGTGGGGAGTTCAGCCAGCGGCCGTCATGGGGCACAGTGTTGGGGAGCTGACGGCGGCCTGTGTGGCGGGCGTCTTCGGCCTCGAAGATGGGCTGAAACTCATCGCGGAGCGGGGACGATTAATGCAAGCGCTGCCACGCGACGGTCAAATGGTGGCGGTGTTCGCGGGGCGGGAGCGGATTGAGACGTACATCGCACCAGCAGGTGACAGAGTATCGTTTGCCGCTTTCAACGGTCCGTCCAACACCGTAATCTCGGGCGCGCGGGAGAGTATCGAAGCGATTGTGAAAGCGTTGGACGCGGACGGGATCAAAACGCATCCGTTGAATACATCGCACGCGTTTCACTCACCGTTGATCGAGCCCATACTGTTGGACTTCGAGAAAGCTGCGGCGGGAGTCACCTACGCAGCGGCGAGTATCCCGCTGGTGTCGAATCTCATCGGAGCGCGAGCTGCCGATGAAATCACTACGCCCGGCTACTGGCGCGATCATATCCGCCAACCCGTGCAGTTTGAGATGGGCGTTCAAACGTTGCACGGCATGGGATTCGAACTCTTCTTGGAAATCGGACCGAATCCCACGCTCTCCAACATGGGACGTTCCTGTCTGCCGAATGGAGCGGGGGAGTGGCTGCATAGCCTTCGCGCGGGACGTTCCGATTGGCAAACGCTCCTTTCTAACTTGAGCGCGCTCTATGTCTCCGGAGTCGAGATCGACTGGGCGCGATTCGATCGAAGCGGCTCGCATTGCCGCGTCGCGCTTCCCACTTATCCGTTCCAACGCAAGCGTTACTGGTTCGATTCAACACAGGCGGAGAGCGGCACTCAAAAGGAAATCGGAAGTCCACGCGAAACCACGCCGACCGTGCAACTCCTGGAGCAGGGAAGAGTCGAAGAACTCGCCGCGCATCTTACAGACTCCGAGGATTTAACGGAGGCGTCGAAAGCCTCTCTGGCCGATTCATTGCGGCTCATTACAGAGAGTCACCAGCGGGAGAAGCGCGCGGCGCACGCGAGAGACTGGACCTACGAAATCGAGTGGCAGCCGAAACCTATCGATCCTGCAAACTCCAATCCCGATGCAGGAGAGCGCGGCCTGTGGTTGATTTTCGCGGATGCTGGCGGTGTGGGCTGCGCGCTATCGAAGCTTCTCAGACAGCGGAGCGAGGAAACACGGCTCGTTTATCCGGGAGATTCTTTGAAAGAGTCCCAAGACGGCGTCTGGCAAATCAATCCTCGAAACGCTCAAGATTTCGAACGTCTCTTGGAATGTGCCGTGACCCAGGATCTACCCCCGCTCACAGGAATTGTCCATCTCTGGTCACTCGATACCGATCCGGAGTCCCCGCTATGCCTTGCCGATTTCGATCACGCTCGGGTGTATGGATGTGAAGCGGTCATGCACTGTGTCCAAGCGGCGGCAGATCGGTTGAAAGCGTCATCTCCAAGGTTCTGGCTCGCAACCCGGCAAACGGTCTCGGTTGAAAACAGCGACACCAGTGACGGGTTGGCTGCCGCGCCGCTCTGGGGGCTCGGCAGAACTCTGGCACTCGAACACCCCAGCTGGTGGGGCGGCCTCATCGATCTGGATCTTGTGGACGCGGAGAGTGCCGCAAATAGATTGTTGAGCGAACTTCTCGATTCCAACGGCGAAGATCACGTAGCGTTGCGAGACGAAGAGCGATACACCGCGCGCCTCCGCAAGAAAGACGAACCAGTTTGGAGAACTCTTCCGATTCACGCGGACGGAACCTATTGGATCACCGGCGGATTGGGTGCGTTGGGATTGCTGACCGCCTCCTGGCTTGTGGATCGCGGTGCGCGCAGTCTTGCGCTCTCCGGACGGAGCGGCTCCTCCGCCCACACCCGCGAGGCGATTCAGGCCTTGGAGGAATCGGGCGCGAATGTTTACGTGGCGCAGGCCGATGTTGCCAATGAATCGGAGATGGCCCAGGTGCGTGATCGGGTCCGCGAAACGATGCCTCCTTTGCGTGGGGTCCTGCACGCCGCAGGTTGTGTTGACGATGTACTCTTGCTGCAAATGAACGCGCAGCGATTGAACCGCGTGATGAGTCCGAAAGTCCGTGGTGCATGGAATCTGCATACGCTAACCGAAGCCGACCCGTTGGATTTCTTTGTGTTGTTTTCTTCTGTTGCATCTGTTTTAGGATCGCCCGGGCAGGCCAATTACGCGGCTGCCAACGCTTTCCTGGACGCTCTCGCACACTACCGTCGAGGGCGGGGATTACCGGCGGTTAGTATCAACTGGGGGCCGTGGAAAGATCGTGGCATTGCCATGCGGCTGGACAGGCGATACCGGGAACGCCTAGAAGGACAAGGCATCCGCTCGATTGCCCCGGACGACGGAATGCAGGCACTGGAATCTCTGCTGGGATACGGAAGCCCACAGGTGACAGTCGCCCCGATTGACTGGAAGCAATACGAACGGCACACCCCATCCGTCCGGCCCTCGTCCTTGCTATCCGATTGGGTTGATTGGGAGCACCCCCGGGCGGAGGATGCGGTTCGGGAATCCCCAATCCTAAAACGACTAAATGAATGCGCTCCCAACGAACGCACGGAGCGGATGACTGCGTACATACAGCAGCGCGTGCTCGGCGTGACAGGGCTCGATTCCTCCCGGCTTCCGAATCCACAGCATGGTTTTGTCGATATGGGCATGGATTCGCTCATGCTGGTGGAGCTGAAGAACCAGCTTGAGGCTGGTTTAGGGCACTCCCTCCCCGCTACTCTGGCGTTTGAATACGCAACAATCGATGCTCTGTCACGGCATTTGGTGGAAGCGGTTCTTTTTCCAGCAACTGCTGAGAAGAGAACACCGACGCACCAACAGCAACCGGCGGATGAGGAAGACACCTATCGTGAAATCCGCGAACTCGGAGATGCGGAGTTGGAAGCGATCATCGAAGACGAACTGGGGAAACTGTCGTGAATGGTAATGGCCCGAGCGACATAGACCGGCTCAGCTCGCTGCAGCGCGCCGTAATCGCATTGAAAGAGATGCGCGTCAAACTGGATGCGGCGGAAAGCGTCAAGAACGAACCGATCGCAATTGTTGGTATGGGCTGCCGTCTTCCCGGTGGCGCCAACGATCCGGAGAGATTCTGGTCGCTCCTATGCAGTAGGACCGACACGGTTACGGAGATTCCGCGCGAGCGTTGGGATATGGATGACTTTTACGATCCCGATCCGAGCGCGGCCGGGAAGATCTACACACGCCACGCCGCGTTGCTTGACGAAGTAGACCGCTTCGATGCGGGTTTCTTTGGCGTCTCGCCACGCGAAGCCAGGGGCCTTGACCCACAACAGCGATTGCTCCTTGAAGTGAGTTGGGAGGCGCTAGAGAACGCGGGATACGCGCCGAAGCACCTCTCCGAGGGCCGGACCGGAGTGTTTATCGGCATCGGCCAGAACGATTACGCACAACGGCAGCTCAACGCTGGCGACCCCGCGGCGATCGACACCTACGACGGAACCGGCAACGGCTTCTGTTTTGCATCCGGCCGTCTTTCGTACGTACTTGGACTGAGCGGCCCCAACCTTGCCGTCGATACGGCCTGCTCTTCTTCGTTGGTTTGCGTGCATCTCGCGTGCCAAAGTCTGCGGTTGGGAGAATCCGACTTCGCGTTGGCTGGCGGCGTTCAACTGATTCTCTCGCCGGAAGTCACTGTCTTTCTATGCCGGGCCCGGGCTCTGTCGCCGGACGGCCGCAGCAAAGTCTTCGACGCCTCCGCCGATGGATATGGCCGCGGCGAAGGCTGTGGCGTGGTGGCGCTGAAACGGCTTTCCGACGCAATCGCCGATGGAGATCGTATCCTGGCGCTGATCCGGGGCTCCGCTGTCAATCACGGCGGAGCGAGCGGTGGACTGACCGTTCCCAGTGCATCGGCGCAGCAAGCTGTCATCCGTTCTGCGCTGGAGAATGCCAAAGTCGAACCCGCTCAGGTGCAGTGGATCGAGACGCATGGCACGGGCACGGAACTTGGTGATCCCATCGAAGTCCGAGCGTTGGAAGCGGTCTACGGTGAAGAGAGAGCCCGGGAGAATCCGCTGTGGTTGAGTGCGGTGAAGGCGAATATCGGCCATCTGGAATCCGCTGCGGGTGTTGCAGGGTTAATCAAGGTCGTCTTGGCCCTCAAACACTGGGAGATCCCGCCGCAAATCCATTTTGAACGCCCGAATCCCAATATCTCCTGGGAGAACGCACCGGTTGCTGTATCGAGAGAGAAGATCGACTGGAAACCCGGAAACGATCCACGGCGGGCCGGTCTCAGTTCCTTCGGCATCAGCGGCACGAACGCGCATGCCGTATTGGAAGAGGCGCCGATTCCTGAACGTGTGCCGATAGAAGTCGAACGCCCTCTCCACTTGTTGGCGCTCTCGGCCAAGTCCGAAACCGCTCTTGGGGATATGGCCGAACGATACGTGGAGGCCTTGCCAACTGAATCTAGCACACGGATAGAGGACGTCTGTTTCACCGCAAACACTGGGCGTTCCCATCATGAATCTCGCTCGGTTTGGATTGCCGAGACAATGCCGGAACTCCGCGAGCAACTTTGTGCATACTGCACAGGCGAGAGGAGCGAATCCGGACACAGCCGAGTGGGCGCTGTTGATTCTCAGCCCAAAATCGCGTTCCTGTTTACGGGCCAAGGTTCGCAGAGCGCGGGGATGGGATTCGAACTCTATGAAACTCAGCCGTCATTTCGAAGCACCATCGACCGTTGCGCTGCGCTGCTGCGTCCCTTTCTGGAGCGTCCGCTCCTCGAAGCGTTATACCCTGGGGACCGGAAAGGGACACTGCTGGATCAGACCGCATACACGCAGACCGCGCTCTTCGCTTTGGAGTATGCCTTAGCGGAACTTTGGCGGTCTTGGGGGATTGTGCCGAGCGCGCTGTTGGGGCACAGTCTGGGTGAGTATGTCGCGGCCTGTATTGCCGGTGTATTCAGTCTTGAAGAAGCTCTCAAACTGGTTGCCCAGCGGGCCCGCCTGATGCAGGCGTTGCCTCAGGACGGCGCGATGGCCGCGCTGCAAATCGACGAAGCCGCTGCCGTTGAGATCATTCAATCCCATGCACGCGAGCTATCCGTCGCAGCCGTGAACGGGCCACGTAGCGTTGTCGTTTCTGGAAAGAAGAGTGCGCTGGACGCATGCCTGGATCGACTGTCCCACCAGAACATCCGGACCACAAAGTTGAATACCTCACACGCGTTTCACTCTGCGCTCATGGAGCCGATGCTCGATGAGTTCGAGCGAGCAGCCAGTGAGGTCCACTACCAACCGCCCCAAATCGGAATTGCCTCTAACCTCACGGGTGATATTGCCAGCCGGGAGTTTCTGGATACTTCCTATTGGGTCCGGCATATCCGCAATACCGTGCGGTTCGCGGACGGTATGCGGGCGCTGCACAACCAGGGCTGCAACGTGTTCCTCGAAATTGGGCCAAGACCGATCTTGCTGGGTATGGGGGCGCAATGTGTGGAGGACCCGGCGGTGCGTTGGTTAGCGAGTCTACGTCCTGGGCAGACGGACTGGCGGCAGCTGTTACGAAGTTTGGGTGAACTCTACGAGAGCGGTGTTGACATCGACTGGCGTGGATTCGATAGCGACTACCGCCGCCACCGTGTGTCGCTGCCGACGTATCCATTTGAGCGGGAAAGATACTGGATCGAATCCGCGTCAACTCCACACGCCAAGAGAGACCGTGGCGGGCAAGATTCAAAGGACGAATCGCTCGTCGATCTCATTCGGCATGGGGAGACTGACGAAGCGCTCCGGCGCATCAATGCCGATTCCCGATTTTCCGGCGCGCAGAAAGAACTCCTACCACAAATCGTGGAGTCCCTTGCTCAGGATCACCGCCGCCAGACCGTCTCGGAGGACATCCGCGATTCTTTGTATGAAATAAACTGGGAATCCAAGCCTCGCTTGGAGCGGGATCGCTCCACGGAAAGCGAGTTGCAGCCTCCGGGAAAATGGTTGATCCTGGCTGATGACGAAGGAACGGGACAGGCCTTGGGAGGGCTCCTGAAGAAACACGGGCAGGCCGTCAAGCTGGTCCAAGCCAACAAGATCGAATCGAGCGAAATCACCTCTCTGGCCCAGGATTCATCCGTTCCGTTTCGCGGCGTCATCCATCTCCGGAGCCTGAATATCCCGGCACCCGAACAGATGGAGGTTCCCGATCTGCAAAAGAGCCAACTCTGCGGTTGCCAAAGCGCGTTGGACATTGCGAAACAACTGGCAGACTTGCCGACAGGTTCCAAGCCGCAGCTATGGTTTGTCACGCGCAACGCTGTGCCTGTGGGGAGCGAAGCCGCGTCTTGCAATCCCATGCAGGCGGCGATTTTGGGATTCATACAGACCCTGGCGCTGGAATACCCCGGTCTTGTGGGCGGCGCTATTGACCTCGGCGCGGAGCCGCTGGAGCAGGATGCCGTTTCGATTCTATGGGAAATCCTCCACACGGATGACGAGAGCGAAATCGCAATCCGCAACGAGGGGCGTTTTGTCCCCCGGCTTGTGCGTGCAAACCTTCGTGAGACCCGGCAAACCCGGATCGTTCCGGATGCGACCTATTTGGTAACTGGCGGGCTCGGTTCAATCGGTTTGCAGGTCGCGCAGTGGCTTGTGCAAGCGGGCGCGAGAAACATCGCCCTGATCGGGCGGCGGGCGGCGGCCGCGAACTCCCGTAAGCGCTTGCAGGAGTTGGAGAGCCGTGGTGTTACCGTTCGGATCACACAGTGCGACGTCGCAGAGCCTGCCGGTTTGCAGCGCGTGATTGAGGATATTCAAAGAGATATGCCGCCGCTTCGCGGCGTATTCCATGCAGCCGGTGTGCCCGGATACTGCCCCGTGCAAGAATTGGATTGGAAGCGCTTTGAATCGACCCTGCGCGCCAAGGTTGATGGAACCTGGAACCTGCATCGGCAAACAGCGAATCTGCCGTTAGATCTCTTCGTCTGCTTCTCATCCATCGCCTCTGTCTGGGGCTCGAAAGGGCAGAGCCACTACGCTGCGGCCAACCGGTTTTTGGATGCCTTTGCACAGTACCGCAGCGCCTCGGGCCACCATGCTATCAGTATTAACTGGGGACCGTGGGCCGGGGGCGGCATGGCTAGCGATGAGGCACAGGCGGCGCTGGCGCGCATGGGGGTCGGTTCGCTCACGCCCTTCCACGCGCTTGCGGCCTTGGAATGGCTAATCGGTGTGGATGCGCCGCAGGCCATCGTGGCCGACGTGGATTGGGCTCGATTCAAGCCTCTCTATGAAGTGCGTAAACCGCAACCTCTGCTGGAGAGATTGCAAACAGGTCACATCGCAACGAGCGCGACGCAGGAACGGGAATCGTCATCTCTCATCAAGGATATGGAGAGCGGTCCTCCCGAGGAGCGCTACAAGCGTCTCGTTGCCCTATTGCAGCGGGAGTCCGGGGCCATCCTTGGCTTCGAGCCGTCGCGCCCGCCGGACCCAAGGCAGGGATTTTTCGACATGGGTATGGATTCACTGATGGCCGTTGATTTCAAGAACCGTTTGTCGACTGCATTCGGCAAGCCGCTTTCTTTGACGTTGGTTTTCGATTGCCCCAACATTCAAGACCTCGCGGACTGCCTCGCGCGCGACGTTCTTCATTGGGAACCCATGTCACTGGGAGAAGAAGCCGACGAGCTGGAACCGACAGAGCGGGCGGTCGAAATGTCAGACGATGACGTGGAATCATCCATCACCGTCAGTCTCGACCGACTGGAAAGCCTGCTGGATTAGGACCGATAAAATGATTGACACACGCTTGATCTTTATTGATGGGATCCCCGGTTCTGGGAAATCAACCACGGCGCAGCAGCTTTGCCACCAGTTGCTTCACGATGGTTGTGATGCCGAATGGTTCTACGAGCACGATTCGACCCACCCCATCTATACCGCGCGACAGCTTGAGGAAGCGCTCGCTTCGGGAACGGACGCAGTCCATGAAATCCTCGGTGCAGCCACAGGCCTCTGGAAACGTTGGGCATCCACGAGGAAGGCGTCCGGTCCCATCGCTATTCTGGAAAGCACACTCTTTCAGCTCACCGCCGGAGCCCAACTGTTGGTGGAGTGGGACCGCGACGCAATTGTGCAATACGCCCTTAGCGTCCAAGAGGCAATTGCAGCACTGCATCCGGTGCTGATCTATTTCGTGCCGGAAGATGTTGAAGGAGCGTTGAAGGCCATTGTCGAAAAACGTGGAGATGACTTCGATCGATTCTTGATCGACAGGCTCGCTCCTACACCTTATGGACAATCGCGAGCGATTCAGCGATTCGATCAGGTGATGGAATTCTTTCAGGAGTGCAGAGCCGTCACAGACTCTCTGTACTCCCAATTGCCGATTCGGAAAATTGAGATCGATACGAGTGGGGGGGACTGGGACGCTTACCGGCGCTCAATTGCAGACTTCTTGGATATGCCAAGGATTGAATCCGGTTTTCCGCCGGATGCGGATCCCACTGAGTATACCGGCGTGTATCATGAACCCAATTTGAATCATGAGTGGACGGTGGGCACAGACGGAGCGCAACTCTGTTTCGACAATGGCAACAAGACCAAGATTCTGCATAAGCAAGGAGATGTCTTCTGTGTGGAAGGCGTCTGCGTCGAACTGACTTTCGTTCGCGATGCCCATGGCATAGTGAAGAAGATTGAATGCGGTGGCCACCTCACCGGTGAGGACGTCATCGAAACTGTCTGGCATAGAGTCTGAATGTATCTGATCGGGAATCACGGCAAGCATTTGAGACGGAACGAACAGAACAAGATGCTATGAATGAGACTTTGCAAAAGCAGAATGCCCCCCAAGACGCGCGGCGCGTGCTCCAGGCCCTAGACAGTGCCGTCGCGAAATTGGAGGCGGTTGAGCTGGCCAAGTCCGAACCCATCGCTGTGATTGGGATGGGCTGCCGGTTCCCGGGGGGTGCCAGCGATCCCGACTCCTATTGGGGATTATTGCACGAAGGCAGGGACGCCATCACAGACGTTCCCGCTTCACGATGGGATATCGATGCTTACTACGACGCCGATCCGGATGCGCCGGGGAGAATGTATGCGCGTCAGGGTGGTTTTGTTGATAACGTCGACCAATTCGACTGCGAGTTCTTCGGAATCTCTCCACGAGAAGCGGCGGGTATGGACCCGCAACAGCGGATCCTGCTGGAAGTTTCCTGGGAGGCGCTGGAGCGGGCCGGGCAGCCCGCATCAGATTTACGTGAAAGCCGGACCGGCGTCTTTATCGGGATCAGCAACAACGATTATGTCCGCCGGACCGTGCAGTCCGGCCACAACGGTATCGGCGCTTATTTCGGCAGCGGCGGTGCGTTGAACGCTTGCGCCGGACGGCTTTCGTACATATTGGGTTTGCAGGGGCCCAGCCTTTCGATTGACACCGCGTGTTCTTCCAGTCTGGCCGCGATTCATCTTGCTTGCCAGAGTCTGCGCCAGAGCGAGTGCAATTTGGCCCTCGCGGGCGGTGTGAATCTGATTCTCTGCCCCGATGCAAGCGTCGCTCTATGCAAGGCTCGGATGCTCTCGCCCGATGGCCGATGCAAGACGTTTGACGCCTCCGCCAACGGTTACGTTCGCGGCGAGGGTTGTGGCGTCGCGATCCTCAAGCGGCTTTCCGATGCCCGCGCCGATGGCGATCCGATTCTCGCACTCATCCGGGGATCGGCTGTCAATCAAGACGGGCCCAGCAGCGGGTTTACCGTGCCGCACGGCCCCTCCCAGCAAGCATTGATTCACGAGGCGCTGGGCGGCGCAAAACTGAAACCATCGGATGTGACTTACGTCGAAGCCCACGGCACCGGCACTTCGTTAGGCGATCCAATCGAACTGAAAGCTCTGGCCGGTGTGTTTGGTAAAGAAAGATCTCCCGAAAGACCTCTCATTGTCGGTTCTGCAAAAACCAATATCGGCCACCTTGAATCGGCCGCTGGAATCGCCGGTTTCATGAAGGCCGTTCTCTCTCTGCAGCACGGCGAGATTCCAGCTCATCTGCACTGTCAGCAACCTACTGAGCACTTTTCTTGGGCCGAACAGCCGATTTCGGTTTCGACTCAAACCATGCCTTGGCCGGGAAAGGCCGGATCGAGATTCGCAGGTGTCAGCTCGTTTGGCGCAAGTGGAACCAACGCGCACGTTGTTCTTCAGGACGCTCTCTGTGAGACACAGGCTCAAAGCGATTCGACGCGTCCCGTGCATTTCTTATCGCTCTCTGCCGGAACGCATGAAGCCCTGGAGAAACTCGCCTGCCGCTATGCGGATTTCCTCGGCGAAAACAGAGAGATGAATATCGCCGATGTCTGTCACAGCGCAAACACAGGACGCACGCATCTGCCGCACCGGCTTGCGCTTGCCGTTCATTCTGTTGAGGACGTCCGGGAGAAGCTGGCGAATTTTTCGGTGGGGAACCGTGCCCACGGAATCCGGGTTGGACACGTTAAGAGTGCGCACACGCCGGATATTGCCTTTCTGTTTACTGGGCAAGGTTCTCAGTATCCGGGCATGGGCCGGGAACTGTACGACTCGGAGCCGGTGTTTCGTGACGCTTTGAATCGATGTGACGAAATTCTCAGCGATTGTTTGCAACGTTCGATCTTGTCAGTGATTTATCCTGCATCGCATGACCGGCCGCTTCTGAACGAGACAGAGTACACCCAACCCGCACTGTTCGCGCTTGAAGCAGCACTGGCCGAACTGTGGCAATCCTGGGGAATCAATCCACAGGCCGTCATGGGGCACAGCCTGGGTGAATACACCGCAGCTCATCTCGCTGGCGTCTTCAGTCTGGAGGACGGCCTCAAACTGGTCGCCACGCGTGCCCGCCTGATGCAGGCCCTTCCGGCGGGCGGGCAGATGGTTGCGGTCATGGCCACCGAGGATGAAATTCGGCCGCTTATCGAGCCTTACAAGCAGGATATTTCAGTCGCCGCTGTGAACGGCCCGTGCAGCGTTGTGATTTCAGGAGGAGCGCGGTCCCAGGAGAAGATTCTTCGTTTGCTGGATCGACAGCAGACTCGTTTCAAGATTCTCAAGGTATCCCACGCCTTTCACTCTCCGCTGATCGAACCCATGCTGACGGAATTGGAGCGGGTCGCTGAAGAGATCGAGTATCACCCCCCGAGGATTCCATTGATCTCGAATGTTTCAGGGAATCGCGCCACTGAAGAGGTGACCACTCCCAACTATTGGGTGAATCACGCCCGGCAACCGGTACGGTTTTGGCAGAGCATGCAGACCCTCCAAACGATGGCCTGCGAGTGCTTCCTCGAAATTGGCCCGCAACCCACACTTGTGGGGATGGGCCGCCAGTGTTTGCCCGATGCCGACGCAGAATGGCTCGCTAGCTTGCGCGAAGGGCAGAACGATCTTCGGCAGATTCTGGATAGTTTCTGCGGTCTGTACGTTCGCGGCGCGGAAGTGGACTGGGAGAAGCTAGAGTCGGCCGTTCCTCGCCGCCGCATTCCACTGCCGACCTATCCTTGGCAACATAAACGTTGTTGGATCGAAGAAGACGGAGCGGTTGTCGCAGGTGCGCCGAAGACAGAGAGCGAAAGCCCGGTTCTGCAATCGATCCGATCTGGGGATGCCGCCGGTCTTCTGCGCCATCTCGAAACCGAAGCCGGGCTTTCTGAAGAAGAACTCGCTCTCGCTCCGAAACTGTTGGAAGCGTTGGTACTCGGACACCGGCAGACAGTCGGCGAGCCGATCGACGATTGGTTCTACGGTGTGGAATGGCAGCCCCAGATGCGTCGTGGCCGGGGATTGCCGCCCCGCTATCTGCCGTCGCCGCTGGAGATGGATCGCGAACTCTCTCCACAGCTCGAACATCGATCCGCAGACCCAACGTTCGACCCGTATAAAGAGGCACTCGCGGAGTTGGAAAAGCTCAGCGTCACGTATGTCGTCGCGGCCTTCAAAGAACTGGGCTTGGATTTCACACAAGAGCGGGCGTTCACAGTCGAAGAGACTGCCGAGAAACACAACGTCGCGCCGCAACATCATCGGTTGCTGGCCCGTCTGTTTGAGATACTCATCGAGGATGGACTGTTGACTCGCTCCGGTGAACGATTTGAAGTCCACCGTGTCCCGGATCGAAGTGACCCTGCATCTCGAATGCAGTCTTTGAAAGAACGATGCCCACGCGCCAGTGCGGAAATCACGCTGCTCGAACGATGTGGAATGCAACTCGCCAACGTGCTTCGCGGAGAGTGCGATCCATTGCAGCTGCTCTTTCCCGAAGGGGACACGACGACGGCCGTGAGCTTGTACCGAGACGCGCCCGGGGCTGTGCTCATGAACGAAGCGGTCAAAGAGGCGGTCGAGTCGATTGTACGGCGGTTGCCGAGAGGGCGGACGCTTCGCGTGCTGGAGGTAGGTGCCGGAACCGGAGGCACGACGGCCCATGTCATGCCGGTCTTGCCAGCCGAACGGATGGAATATCTCTTCACGGATGTGTCGTCTTCGTTTCTTCGCCAGGCGCAGAGCCGCTTTCAGGATTACCCATTTGTCGAGTATCGGACTCTGAATATCGAAGAGGACCCTGCGAAACAGGGTGTCCAGCTCTCGCGCTACGATCTGATCTTGGCGACCAACGTGCTGCATGCCACTCGGGATATTCAGCAAGCGCTCGGACATGTGCAGCGGCTACTCGCCCCCGGCGGCATGTTGGCCTTTGTGGAAGGGGTCGGCCGCCTGCGCTTTACCGATCTGATTTTCGGTCTGACCGAAGGGTGGTGGCGGTTTGCAGACACCGGTCTGCGCCCTTCGCACCCGCTGTTGAACGCGGGACAGTGGGAGACGGTCCTGCGTGATACCGGTTTCGTAGAGGTGCAGACAGTTTCTCCATCTCCCGAGGAAGGCGGGATTCTCTCTAAGCAGGCGGTTCTGTTCGCCCGCAAAGAGACGGGCGCGCCGGTCGTATCGACGGGTAAAGAGAACTGGCTGATTCTCGCGGATAAGAAAGACGTCGGGCGCGAACTTTGTGCGCGTCTTCAAGAAACAGGCAACACTGCCGTTCTCGTATCTGCAGGCGCAACGTTCGAGAGACGGAACGATGTCGAGTACGCCGCCGCCAATTGTCCATCCGATTTTGAGAAAGTCCTCAAGACCTTCCGGGAAGAGCATGGCGATCCAAGTGGCATCCTTCATCTCTGGAGTCTGGATGCGCCCAGCGCCGAAGAGATGATTACGCAGGACTTGGAACAGTTCTCAAGAGCATCGTGTGGCAGTGCGCTCTACTCGCTGCAGGCGGCAGTCAAATCCGATCTTGCACAGCCGCCGAAACTTTATCTCGTTACGCAGAACGCTGTCCCCACACCCGCGGAAAACGGAGCCCGCGGCCTGGCCCAGGCCCCGTTGTGGGGCTTGGCCAAAGTGATGGTTCTGGAACATCCGGAACTGCAACCGATCTGTATCGATCTGGATGACGCATCGCCCGGCGAACTAGCCGACGCCCTCTATGAAGAGCTCTATGTAGACGTTCAGGAAGAGCAGGTCGCTCTGCGCGGCGGCGCTCGGTCGGTGGCCAGATTCGTACGGGAACGGATGGAGTGGCCACGGCCGATACAGATGAGTGCAGACCGAACCTATCTGATCAGCGGCGGTTTGGGCGGTTTGGGTCTGCTGACCGCCCGCTGGCTGGTTGAAAGAGGCGCGCGGCATCTGGTCTTGGCCGGTCGCAGTGAGCCCAACGCCAACGCTCTGCACGAACTGAAAAAGTTGGAAGAGGCAGGTGCGGCGGTGACCGTTCGGCAAGCGGATGTTTCCCGGCTCGGCGACGTCGAGGAACTGTTCGCGGCAATCGCCCGCACGCCGCAGGCACTGGGGGGCGTGATTCATGCCGCAGGCGATTTGGATGACGGCATGTTGCTGCATCAAGATTGGGATCGCTTCGCGACGGTTTTCGCTGCAAAGGTCTTGGGGGCGTGGAATTTGCATTGCCTCACCAAAGAGCTGCCTCTGGAGTTCTTCATTCTGTACTCGACCGCTACGTCTTTGTTGGGCTCGCCAGGGCAGGGCAATCATGCCGCAGCCAACACATTCCTGGACGTGCTGGCTTGGGAGCGCCGCGCGCGCGGATTGCCCGCCATGAGTATCAACTGGGGTCCCTGGGCGGAAATCGGCGCGGCCGCGGAGCGGAACGTGGGCGGCCGACTGGGATTGAAGGGCATCGGCGCGATTGCACCCGAACAGGGATCGCGTACACTCGAACGGTCATTTGCAGAGCCGTTGGCGCAGGTCGGAATCATCCCGGTCGACTGGGAGCAGTTCCTGCAAAACAACCCGCATCGCCCATTCTTTTCGAATTTCCAATCCGATGCCAAACCGGTGAGTGAACCGGTCTCCGGTATCCTTCAGCAATTGGAAGAAATATCGGAGAATAAACGAAAGCCGATCTTGATCGCTCACGTGCGGTCCCTCGCTTCGGAGATACTCGGTTTGGAGTGCCCTGAATCGTTGGATCCACAGCAGGGATTTTTCGATGTCGGCATGGACTCGCTAACTTCAGTCGAGTTGCGAAACCGATTGCAGAAGGATCTCGGGCGAAACCTGCCTGCCACGATTGTTTTTAACTATCCAAGCGTCGATGCACTTGCCGGCCACCTTCTCGGCGTACTGTGCGAATCCGATACGGATTCCGCAGCCGACCCGGGGGAGAGTGGTGAATCTGAAATACCAGATTCGGTTCTTCCCGAGTTGGAGGAGTTGAGCGAAAACGAACTGGGTGCGTTGTTGGATGATGAACTCGGCAAACTCGAGGAGCGAAAACTTTGACGGCCGACCCGAACATCAATGAGCCGGACAACCGGCAACGACTGGCGCGGGCGCTGGTTGCATTGAAAGAGATGCGATCCAAACTGGATGCAGCGCGCAACGAGGCTGCCGTTCCGTTGGCGGTGATCGGCATGGGATGCCGTTTCCCGGGAGGCGCAGACGATCCGGATTCGTTTTGGCGACTCCTCCACAATGGCGTCGATGCCATCCGTGAAGTTCCAGCGGATCGTTGGGATATTGACGCGTATTACGATCCCGATCCGGACGCCGCCGGAAAGACCTATGTCCGCAACGGTGGATTTCTCGACAGGATCGATACTTTCGATCCGCAGTTTTTCGGAATCGCGCCGCGCGAAGCAAACTCTCTCGATCCGCAGCAACGTTTGTTGCTCGAAGTGACTTGGGAAGCGTTGGAAAACGCCGCGATACCTCCGGACCGTTTGGTGGACAGCCGGACCGGCGTCTTCGTGGGAATCAGTGGCACGGACTATGCAAACCTGTTGCTCGACCGGGATCCTGCCGAATTCGATCTTTACATGGGATCCGGAAACGCACACAGCGTCGCCGCCGGGCGGCTCTCCTATATTCTCGGCCTGCAAGGACCGGCGCTGGCGGTGGATACCGCCTGCTCCTCGTCATTGGTTGCCGTACACCTTGCCTGCCAAAGCCTGCGGCACCGGGAATGCAATCTCGCCCTGGCCGAAGGCGTGAATCTGATTCTGACACCCGACATCTCGATTAACCACTCGCGAGCCAAAATGCTAGCGCCGGACGGGCGCTGCAAAACCTTCGCCGCCTCCGCCGATGGATTCTCCCGTTCCGAAGGATGCGGTGCGATCGTGCTGAAGCGGCTGCCGGATGCGCTTGCCGACCGCGATCGAATTCTCTCCGTGATCTGCGGAACGGCGATCAATCACGATGGACGCACCAGTGGCTTGACCGTTCCCAATGGCCCGTCGCAGGAAGCGGTCATCCGCACTGCACTGGAGAATGCAGGATTGAGTCCCGATGAGATTGGTTACATCGAGGCCCATGGCACCGGCACTTCGCTCGGCGATCCCATCGAAGTGGATGCGTTGGGAGAAGTCTTCGCGGGCGACGGTCGCCGCGAACCCCTTCCAATCGGATCCGTAAAGACCAACATCGGACATGCGGAAGCGGCTGCGGGTATTGCGGGTCTTATAAAATGCGTGCTCGCGTTGCAGTGTGAAGAGATTCCGGGGCATCTCCATTTCAGAGAACCCAATCCGCTCATCGACTGGGATCGTCTGCCGATCGATGTCCCTCAAAGACCGATTTCTTGGCCAGCCTCCGCGACGCCCCGTTACGCGGGTGTGAGTTCGTTTGGTTTCGGCGGCACAAACGCCCATGTCATTCTGGGGGAAGCGCCGTCCGTGGAGCGCGACACTCCGAAAACCGAACGCTCTCTCCTTCCGCTCGCCTTGTCCGCAAAATCCGATGACGCGCTCCGCGAACTCGCAACCCGATATGCGGCGTACCTGACCGATTCCGCATGCAATTTCGGCGATGTTTGTTACACCGCCAACTCCGGACGATCTCACTACAGTCATCGGTTGTGTTTGACCGCAGAGTCCGCTGTTGAAGCACGTTCCGCACTCGCACGTTTCGGCAGTGGTGAAACTGTCAAATCCATACAGACCGGCCGCCTGCCCGATGGACATCCGGGCAAGATCGCTTTTCTATTCACGGGCCAAGGCGCTCAGTATCCCCAGATGGGCAGAGAACTGTTCGACACCGAACCTCTCTTTCGCGAGACCCTTCATCGCTGTGATGAAATCCTGCGTCCTCAACTCGATACGCCACTTTTGTCGGTGCTTTTTCCGGAGAGCGGCGGCGAGGAACTCCTCCATCAGACCGCCTACACGCAACCGGCTTTGTTCGCCCTTGAATACGCTCTCGCCACACTTTGGGAGTCCTGGGGCATCCATGCGGACGTTGTTTTGGGACACAGCGTAGGCGAGTATACGGCGGCCTGTGTGGCCGGTGTTTTCGATCTGGAGAACGGCATCAAGTTGATCGCCGAACGCGGCCGTCTTATGCAGGCTTTGCCTTTGAATGGCACCATGTTGGCTGTCATGACCGATTCGGAACGTGTTGACGCGGCGATTGCGGACTCTTCCGGAGACGTCTCGATCGCGGCGCTGAACGGTCCTTCGAGCGTCGTGATATCCGGCCACGTCGATGCGATCTCTTCGCTCGAAGAGCGGTTTGCGGCAGAGAGCGTCCGCACCGTTTCGTTGACGGTCTCCCATGCGTTTCATTCGCCGCTGATGGAGCCCATGCTGGATGAATTCGAGCGTTTCGCATCCGGTATTCGCTTTGCAATGCCGAAAATCGATCTGGTCTCCAATCTCAACGGCGAACTTGTGGCGGAAGAGATCACCACTCCGCGCTACTGGCGTGACCACGTTCGCAAGCCGGTCAATTTCTTGGCGGGGATGCAAGCGTTGCATTCGCAGGATTGCGAGACGTTTCTAGAAATTAGCCCGAAGCCGGTATTGTTGGGCATGGGCCGCCACTGCTTGTCGGCAAATGCAGGCGTTTGGCTGCCGAGCCTGCGGCCCGGACAATCCGATTGGCGTCAGCTTACCGAAAGTCTGGCGGCGATCTATGTGCGCGGTGCAAAAGTCGATTGGGATCGCTTCGAGCGCGAGACCGGCCGCCGGAAAGTCGCGCTTCCCACCTATCCATTTCAACGCAAACGGTATTGGTTCAAGACTGGCGGAGCCATACGGCAACAGAGAGCAAGCGCTCGTGTTGCCGTAGATACAGACGTGATTCATCCTCTGCTGCACAAGCGACTTAGCACCGCCGTGCAGGGATCGTCGGTGGTTTTTGAATCGAATATAAGCCAGGATTTTCCAACCTACCTCAATCAGCACCGTGTTTTCGGCGCTGTGGCTCTACCCGGTGCGGCGATTCTCGAAATGGCGCGGGCCGCCGGGGAAATCTACTTCAAGACCGATGCATTGGCTCTTGAAGACGTTCTCTTTAAACAGGCCCTGATTGTTCCTGAAGACCAGACGATTACGATACAGACGGTTTTTACTCCACAGAACGACGATGGGGCAACGTTCGATATCTATTGCGCGAGTTCTGCCGATGCCGCAGAGGAGCTTACATGGACCCTTCACGCATCGGGCTGGGTTCGCGAATGTGAACGCGTGTCGAAACGTCCTGCCGCAGATGTTACCGCTCTGCAATCAGAGATGGGAAAAGCGGTCGATGTCGAGGCGTTCTATCACTCCTATCGCCAGCGAGGTGTCGACTTCGGCCCGGCTTTCCAGGCCATTGAAAGCCTATGGCGAAATGACTCGGAAGCGTTCGCAAAGCTACGGTTGTCTGAAGAACTGGCGGACGAAATCGAGAGCTACAGCGTGCATCCCACGCTGCTTGACGCCTGCTCGCAAGTATTTGGCGCGGTGTTGATGGAAGCGCCCGATGGCGAGATTTTCTTGCAGTCCGGCATTGAGAGTTTTCAGACGCGGAAGTGCGGCGAGATCGAATTCTGGAGCCACGCCCGCTTGCGGCCCGAAGACGGTGACGGCAACACGTATTGCACCGATCTGCGCCTCTATGGACTTGATGGATCGTTGATCGCGGAGATCAAGGGACAGAGAACACGCCGTGCGGCCCGCGGCGCCTTTGAGCGGCGGGATCTTTCACTGCAAGATCGGCTCTACGAACTACAATGGATTGAAAAGGATCGGTCTCCGTACGTGCCGACGGATGCAGGTCTGATGCCCCCTCAACGCATCGCTGCGGAGATTCAACCGGCATTCACTGAGTCGCTCACCCATCCGGAAATCAGTGCCTACGGGGATATCCTCACAGAACTGGACAACTCGAGCGTTTCCTATGTTCTGAACGCTCTCGAATGCCTCGGGTGGAAACCGCTCGCCGGAGAAAGTATCTCTACGACTGACTGTATTGCGCGGCTCGGCGTGGTCGGCAGTTGCCACCGCCTATTTCGGCGACTTCTGGATATTCTGGCCGAACGCGGAATACTCCGCAACGATGGAGACCGATGGGAGGTTCTCGACGCGCCGGTCTTCACCGATCCAAGCACGCATCTCGCCGCGCTCCGTAAACAGTATCCGTCCGGTGAGGCGGAGTTCAACTTATTAGAGCGATGCGGCGCGGAACTGGGCAACGTTCTCAAAGGGAATCGCGATCCACTGGAGCTGCTTTTCCCTGATGGCGATGCCACAGACGTCACCCGGGTTTATCGCGACTCGCCCGGCGCGGTGTTGATGAACGGTCTGCTGCAAAAGTCAATTGCGGCGGCTGTCAACGACTTTACAGACAATCGGAACCTGCGTGTTCTGGAGATCGGCGGGGGAACGGGTGGGACGACCTCCTACGTTCTTCCCCAACTCGCTGCCAACCGAACGGACTACCTCTTCACGGACGTTTCGCCTCTCTTTGTTACGCAAGCCAAATCGCGATTTGAGGAGTATCCGTTTGTACGATACCAGGTCGTCGACATCGAACGCTCACCCGCCGAACAGGATGTGGAACTCGGTACATACGATATTGTTATCGCTTTCAACGTCTTGCACGCCACGCGAGATCTGCGCGCGGCGGTGCGGCACGCGAACGAGTGTGTCGCGCCGGGCGGCATGCTCTTTCTTCTCGAAAACACCGCCCCCATGGCATGGGTGGAATTGATATGGGGATTGACCGAGGGTTGGTGGCGATTCGAAGACACCGATTTGCGGTCCGATCATCCTCTGCTGGATGTTCCCAAATGGCGTGGACTGTTGGCTGACACGGGCTTCGACTCTACGGAATGCGTCACTCCCAATCCGAAAACGTACCCGGCCCTCTCCAAGCAGTCTCTCCTTATGGCCAAGACATCGGTTTCCACTCCTTTGACTGAAGAGGCGCAGTCGGGCAGTTGGCTGATCCTGACAGACGAAGCCGGATGTGGCCGAACGCTGACCTCGATGCTGGAGGCCAAGGGTGAATCCTGTGTTTGTGTGGAACGCGGCGGTGTTTATGAAGAGAAGTCCGGCTGGAACTTCGCCATCGATTCCGCTCAACCTGCTGAAATCCAAAAAGTCATCGACCGAATCACAACTTCCAATCTCCCGGCGCTATCTGGAATCGTGCATCTGTGGAGTCTGGATGCTGTGGAAACGGACCGACTGTCATCTTCGGAGCTGTCCAACACTTCGCTCGACGGTTTCTTGGGCGTTCTGCATTGCGTGCAAGCCCTCGAGAAGAGGACGTTTGACCGGCCACCGCAGATTTGGCTGGTGACACGAGACGCCCAGCCCGCCGGAACCGCCACGCGGCTGAGCGGACTGGCCCACGCGCCGATCTGGGGACTCGGCAAGAACCTGGCGCTCGAGTATCCGGACTTGTGGGGTGGTGCCATCGACTTGCCCGCGCCCGCATCGGACACAGACGCTGGAGCGCTTCTCCAAGAAATCTGGGAGCCCGGCGGCGAAGACCACATCGCTCTTCGCGATGGTTCCCGAAGTGTCGCGCGGGTTGTACGACGCTCACCCGCCGATCCAAAACCGGTCGAGATGTCGGCTGGCGGCGTCTATCTCATCACCGGCGGCCTTGGCGCTCTCGGTTTAAGTGCGGCGCGCTGGCTGGTGGATCGCGGCGCGCGTTCTCTGTTCTTGACAGGCCGGAGCGGTGCATCCACTGCGGACACGCAGGCCGCCGTCGAGAAACTGAAGACCGGCGGGGCTGCCGTCACCGTCGTGAAGGCGGACGTTTCTTGTGAGCGTGACGTCCAAACGGTGTTGGGCGAGATTCAGTCGACTGGATTGCCGCTCAAAGGGATCGTTCATACGGCGGGGCTGCCCGGCTATTGCGCCCTTGCGGATATGGACGCAGATACCGTGCAGGCGATGTTCGCCGCCAAGGTGACCGGTACGTGGAACTTGCACAGACTGACCGCGTCAACGGAGTTGGATTTTTTTATCTGCGCTTCCTCGATGGTTTCAATCTGGGGCGCTAAGAATCAAGCCCACTATGTTGCCGCGAATCATTTTCTCGACAACTTTGCCTATTATCGCAGTGCGCAAGGCAAGCGGACATTGAGCGTCAACTGGGGGCCCATGACCGGCGGTGGCATGCTTCCGGATACGGCGTTAGAAGAACTGGGGCGCATGGGCGTGCAGTCGACTGAGATGGACAACTCGATCGACGCGCTTGCATCTCTCTTGGGTTCCAACGCTGTGCAAGCAGCCGTCGCCCAGATCGACTGGCCACGCTTCAAAGGCGTCTATGAAGCGAAAGGCCGCCGGTTGCTTTTCGAGAAAGTCGAAGCTCGCAAAGAAACTGCCGAAGTTAGCAGGCCCGACCGCGGAGTGTCGATCGTCGAGCGCCTGCGCGAAGCGCCCAACGTGCAACGCCCGGATATGGTCACCGTCTATCTGCAGCAGGTTGTCGCGGAGATACTTGGACTTGATTCCTCCCAAGTCGAAGATGTGCGCCAGGGATTCTTCGACATGGGCATGGATTCATTGACCGCGATGGAATTAAAGAACCGTCTGGAAAAGGATTGGCAGAAGCCAATGCCGTCAACGTTGGCTTTTGACTACTCAACGTTCCAGAGCATGACGGGCTATCTCCTCAACGAAGTATTTGGAACTGAAACGGGCGGTGACGATAATGAAGCCGAGGATCGTATGGCGCAAATCGATGCACTTTCAGAGGCGGAGGCGGAAGCCTTGCTGCTGAAGAAACTGGAAGGCTTGAGTAAATAACAGCGAGCGCTCGCCATTTTGTTGGTGATCCTGAAGTGAGAGAGCGAGTGCCGGAAGAGCGGACAGTGAGCGACAAGAAAACAGAGACAAGAGTCGACCGATCTCCTCTCAAGCAGGCCCTGGTGGCTCTGGAGGAGATGCAGGCCAAATTAGCGGCGAGCGAACGCGGCTGCAACGAACCGATTGCCATCATCGGGATGAGTTGCCGGTTTCCCGGCGTAGCGGTCGATCCCGAGGCTTTCTGGCGGCTACTTCGTGACGGCGTTGAAGCGGTTGGCGATGTTCCCGACGGCCGCTGGGACATCGACGCGCATTACGACCCCGATCCCGAAGCGCCGGGAAAGATGTATACCAAGAGCGGTGGTTATTTGAACGAAGTCGATACTTTCGATCCGCAATTCTTCGGGATATCACCGCGCGAAGCGGTTGGCATGGATCCGCAGCAACGATTGCTTTTGGAAGTGAGCTGGGAAGCGCTGGAGAACGCGGGACAGATTCGCGACCGTCTCGCTGGGAGCCAGACCGGCGTGTTTGTGGGAATCACGTCCCATGATTACGAACAGATTCATCTGGAATCCGGCGATCTCGGTGACATCGATACCTATCATATCACCGGGAATTCGCTCAATTCCGCTGCTGGCCGCCTCTCCTATGTCTTTGGATTTCACGGCCCCTGTGCCGCTGTGGATACAGCGTGTTCCTCATCGCTCGTTGCGATCCACCAGGCGTGCCGAAGTCTAGCCAGTCGCGAGTGCGATCGAGCTCTCGCCGCGGGGGTCAATTTGATTCTCTCTCCGGTCGTTCACGTCGGCTTGTGCAAAACGCGCGTGCTGTCGTTCGAGGGTCGCTGCAAGGCATTCGACACCGATGCGGATGGAATGGTCCGGGGAGAAGGCTGCGGCGTTCTGGTCTTGAAGCGCCTTTCGGATGCGCAACGCGATGGCGACAAGATACTCGCGTTGATTCGCAGCTCGGCGGTCAATCAGGACGGCCCGAGTAGTGGTTTGACCGTACCCAATGGCCCGGCCCAAGAGATGCTGCTGAACCGCGCGCTCGAGGGCGCGCAGATGCAGCCTTCCCAACTCAGTTATGTCGAAGCCCACGGCACGGGCACACCGCTCGGAGATCCGATCGAACTCCGGGCCCTCAGCAACGTGTACGGAAAAGGTAGAACGAAAGACACACCTCTGTTGATTGGGTCCGTCAAGACCAATATCGGTCATCTAGAGGCGTGTTCGGGAATCGCGGGGTTGATCAAAGTGGTTCTGGCCATGCAGCATCGGGAAATTCCGCCCCACCTGCATTTCAAGAATCCGACGCCGCATTTTGAATGGGACCGGAAAGCACTTTCCGTTGTCACCAACCGCACGCCGTGGGTGCCCGGTGATGCGAAACGCACGGCGGGTGTCAGTTCTTTTGGATTCAGCGGCGTAAATGCCCACGTCATCCTCGAAGAGGCGCCTGTTCCAGACGTCGTCACGTCTGAGTGCGAACGCCCTCTTCACCTCTTGACCTTGTCGGCGAAGAGCGAGGCGGCCTTGCGAGAATCGGCGCGACGCTACGAACGATTTCTGGGAGAGAACGCATCTCTGAAGATCGGTGACTTCTGTTACAGCGCCAACGCCGGACGCGGTCAGTTCGAAGAGCGGCTCTGTATCCAGGCAACATCAGCGAACGACGCTCAAGAGAAACTGGCGGCGTATCTCGGCGGCCAAGAGAATCCGGCGATCCAAAAAAGCCGCTGCAAGAGTCGAGCCAAAGTTGCGTTCTTGTTTACAGGGCAAGGCGCGCAGTATGTGGAGATGGGACGGCAGCTCTATGAAACCAGCCCGTCGTTCCGAAAGACGATGGATCGCTGCAATGATATCCTTACTGGCTTCTGTGACAGGTCCGTCGTGGACATCTTGTACGCCGAGGGAGGAGACGAAACTCTCCTCAATCAAACGGCCTTTACGCAGCCCGCGATCTTTGCACTTGAATACGCCTTGGCTCAGTTGTGGGCGTCTTGGGGCGTTCAGCCTCGATTTGTTATGGGCCACAGCGTCGGCGAATACGCTGCGGCCTGCTTCGCCGGTGTTTTTAGCCTGGAGGACGGACTCCGGTTGATCGCCGAACGGGGACGGCTGATGCAGGCCCTGCCTGGCGGTGACATGGTTGTACTCAACACAAATGAAAAGCGGGCGGCGGAGGCTGCCGCGCCGTTCAAAGAGCAGGTCTCGATTGCCGCCATCAATACGGACACGAATGTTGTGATATCCGGGAGCCGCGATTGTCTGCAGAAAATCTGTGCGGGATTGGCAGAGGAGGGCATCGCGTCGAAACAGTTGACGGTTAGCCACGCTTTTCATTCACCCCTCATGAAGCCCATGCTGGAAGAGTTCTCGAGAATCGCTGCCGAGATCGCCTATCATCCTCCACGGCTTGGCTTTGTCTCCAACCTTACCGGAGGGCCCGTCACCGATGAACTGGCTACGCCGGAGTATTGGACGCGTCACGTCATGGAGCCGGTGCGGTTTGCCGATGGGATGGAGGCTCTGCGTGAGCAGGGTGTCGATCTCTATCTCGAGACCGGACCGAAACCGATCTTGTTGGGTATGGGACAACAATGTTTGGCTGAGGGAGACGATACTTGGCTTCCGAGCCTGCGTCCGGGGCGCGCGGACTGGGCACAGATGCTGGAAAGCCTCGGCATGGTGTACCTTCTCGGTGCGGAAGTGGATTGGCGCGCCTTCGATGCCGATTATCACCGCCAACGCACAATCCTGCCGAACTACCCGTTCCAACGCCAACGGTACTGGGTGGAGCGCGAGGCGGCGGCGCACAAACTCCGTGTTTCCCGCCTCAGCGGTCCAGCGCATCCGCTTCTCGGAAGTCGGCTCAATCTGGCCGGGACGGAAGAGGTGCGCTTTGAATCGGCCCTCCACGTGGAATCGCCGGAATATCTGAACGACCACCGCATCGCTGGCGCAGCCGTTCTTCCGGCCGCCGCTTACATGGAGATGGCGCTTGCGGCTGGCAAGGCGGCTCTGAGTGTGGAACGCATCGCTGTTGAGGAACTCGTACTCCAGGCACCGCTGTTGTTGCCGGAGAACAAGGAAGTGACACTGCAACTGGTGATGAAACCCAGCGGGCATCGAGGTTATGGTTTTCAGATTCTGAGCTTGCAGGCGAGCGAGAAGTCCGATCTCAATGCATGGACGCTTCACGCTTCGGGAAGAATAAGAGAACTCGACGAGAATAATGAATCGGCGAGGCCAGATTTGAATGGGCTACGGAAGAGCAATACCGTCTCGGTTGCTGTAGACGCATTCTACGAACAATGCACCCAACGCGGAATCGAATTCGGTCCAAGTTTTCAGGCTTTGGAAACGCTCCAACGGGGCGAGAGGACCGCACTGGGGCGGATCAGTCTATCTGAGGACCTGGCCGAACGCGCCGGTGCATACCGGTTGCATCCGGTTCTCTTGGATGCGGCCCTCCAAGTTCTCGGCGCACTGGCAACGGAATCATCGCAAGAGAGAGTCTATCTTCCGGTCAATCTGGACCGCTTGCTTGTTTACCGAAGCGCGGGGAATCAGGCCTGGTGCCAAGCGCGTCTGCGGCCCATCGATGAGGAAGCACCGAAGTCCGTCACTTTTGATTTCGAACTACTCGCCGACAACGGTGAGCGAATCGCCAGCATTGAAGGGCTTCACCTCGCGGAAACCAACGTGCGCGCGCTAATTCAGCGGGAGACGCGGGATTTCCAAGATTGGCTCTACGAGCCGAAGTGGCAACTGCAAGAAAGACCCACTGGCCGGGAAAAGGAACTCGCTCCAGGCCGTTGGCTGATTCTAGCCGATGAGGATGGAGTCGCCTCACAACTGGCAGAGCTCCTCGAATCACAGGGCAACGCTTGCACGCTCGTCTCCACCGGAGCGGAGTTCCTGCGAACCGATGACGCGAATTTCCAGATCGACGCTGCAAGCAAAACGCACTTCCAGCGTCTCTTCCGAGAAACCGGCGGCGAGCCCTGGCGGGGTATCGTTCACCTCTGGAGTATCCCACCCGGAAAGCAGAGTGAGGATGACCTGGTGTCCGCAACAGCGAGAATCTGCCGGAGCTTACTCTATTTGCTCCAGACTACCGCAGAACAGACACCCGGGGACCTGCCGCCGCTATGGCTGGTCACGCGGGGTGCGCAGGTTTGCAGGCCTTCAGAGAAGGTAGCAGTCGTACAGTCTCTGTTGTGGGGCATGGGCCGCTCGGCGGCTCAGGAATTCCCGAACCTCCGTTGCCTGCGCGTGGATCTCGATCCCGCTTTGGAAGCGGGTGGAGCGCGTGCGTTGTTTGAGGAAATGCAGGTTGAGACGAACGAGGACGAAATCGCTTATCGGGGCCAAGACCGCTATGTATCCAGACTGACCCGACACGACAAGGCGAAGGAGAACAGTGAAGACGTGCTTCAACTGCACGACGACGCAACGTATCTCATCACCGGCGGTTGCGGCGGTCTGGGACTGTCGGTGGCCGGTTGGCTGGTCGAACGGGGGGCGCGAAATCTGGCTCTGATCGGCCGGAGCGGCCTGAAAGATGACGCGGCTCGCGCAAAAGTTGACGCGTTGAAGGAGAGGGGTGCGCAGGTAACCATCGCGAAAGCCGATGTTGCCTGCGAAGCGGGATTGGAAGCGGCTCTCGCTCAACTGAGGGAAACGCTGCCTCCGCTTCGAGGAGTGATCCACGCTGCAGCGGTTTTGCACGACGGTGTAATCGAACAACAAGACTGGGAGCGCTTCGAACAAGTGATGGCCCCTAAAGTGAAGGGCGCTTGGAATCTGCACAATCAGACACGGAACATCGATCTGGACTTCTTTGTTTGCTTCTCTTCGGCGGCGTCTCTGTGGGGAGCACCGGGGCAGTCCAATTACAGCGCTGCGAATTCGTTTCTAGACGCCCTTTCTCATCATCGCCAATCCATGGGGCTGCCCGCTTTGAGTGTCAACTGGGCGGCTTGGTCGGAAGTGGGTGTGGCCGCCCGGCAGGGAGTTGATCGCCAGCTGTCAAATAGAGGGATCGACGCCATCTCGCCCCGGCAGGGGTTGGATGTGCTGGAGTATCTGCTCTCACAATCGGTGCCGCAGGTCGGCGTTCTGCCGATACGCTGGCCCGCATTCATCAGCCTGTTCCCGCAGGGGCAAGAGCCGCCGTTGCTTTCAGATTTGATTCACGAACAACGCTGGACACAACGCAAGAGTCCCACGCCTGTGGATGCGGATGCTGCATTCTTAAATCGAATTCAAGAAGCGGCTGGACAGGAGCGCTCTGAGTTGCTGGCATCGTTTAT
>CAYTDF010000004.1:0-22562 GCA_964436365.1 uncultured bacterium
CTTGAACGCAAAGTAATGGCAGGTGCCATCCGGATTTGTGTTCACCGCTGGCTATGATTCCTGTGCCAGCCGAGTTTGTTCCCGTGCCCCTCGATACACCGGTCGCTAGCGCGCCCGGCACTCGGGAACACGGGACTTGTCCGGGAAACGGTGGGTCAACGTCTCGCTACGCTCGGCTAACGACCCACCCTACGGGCTTCGTTTCCCAATCTTTGGGGGAGGAGAGTGCCGATCAATTCATGCGGATGTTGAACTTGGCCTCCATGGCGCGGCGGATGGTCTCGCGGGATTCGTGCAGATGGACACGGCTGTAATCATCCAAGGCGACATCACTCTTCGCCAACTGTGCGAGAAAATCTTCGAGCTTCTTGTCGAGCCGTTTCAAAGTGTCCCACGCGTGAACCTTGGCGTCGGCCTGACCCTGACCGCGCGGAGTCAACATGATCGTCGCCAACCGTTGCACAAAAAGCCGCTGCAACGAACGCCGTCCAGAAGACAAAAACGACTTCGAATTGGTGTAAGGACCAGCCCCAACTTCATCGAGGACCTCTTTCCACACGGCCTGCAAAAGCCTCTCGAAATACTCGGGCATGGTGAGAATATCCTCACCCTCGGAGACCTTCGCCTCACTATCGACAATGCGCGCCAGAGTGGTGTTCGCCAATAACCTGGAGAGGACCTCAGTGCGGATATTCAACAAGACCTGGTGAATCGGATACTCCGAACTGCCACTGGGATTCCAGGAGAGACCCCAGTGATAGTGCTTCTCCTGTAAGAGCATGTTGAGCAGCTGCGGATCGAACTGGAAACGCTCGTCAGAGAAGACATTGCGGTCAAGTAGATCCAACGCCCGCCGCTGAACGGCGACCGGGATAACCTTGAACGGCAAGCCGGTTTCGGACTGCCCGACACGCGGGGCGCGGCTCATGTATTGACCGCCAACGTAGCGAGCGATCTTACGAGCCGAAATCGAGTAATAACCGAGCAAGCGGACCATCGCATACCGGCTGTCGTAATAGTTGCCATCCTTTTCGATGATCTCGGGGATCTTAGGCCAGGTCGACGAGAGTGTCTCGAACATGGATTCGTAATAGTCGAGCGGCTCCCGGCCGAGATCGAACCACTCGACGGTGGGATCGATACCGCTCGGCGTTCCCTGGAACCAGAGGTCCTCATCGGTGCCATAGATCAGGCCGGGTTCGGAGGCGCGGTCGGCGATCACAGCCAGTTCGGTACGCACATCGGCTTCCGCCGTGGCCGAGAGCGGCGTGTAACCATAGGCGATGGCCCACTTGTCGTAGGGCCCCATGGTGGTGGGCGAGTAACTGCCCTGTTCGACACCCTCGGGGGCGATGTTGAGGGGAGCGTAATCCATCACCGAGGAGACAAGCCCCTCTTTGTCGGTGAGTTCGCGGTTGTGGAGGTCCTTGTGCTCGTGAAGGGTGCTGGCTTTGAAGTTGTGCCGGAGCCCCAGACAATGGCCGACTTCGTGGGCGACGAGCTGGACGATGTACTCGTCAATCATACGGTGGACATCGGTCGCATCGCCGATCACCCCCCGAGCCTGCAAGACGGTTATGCCCATGGACATCTGGTTGGCCAAAGCGCGGCCATAGGTGCACTGGCGCACATCCCTCGGTTCGCGTTCGAGTTCGGCGAGACTGTCCGGGTCGAGAATGGGCCGTCTGCGTTCGACATCGCGGATCACCTCGCCCTCGATCATCACGTCGAAATCGAGAATCTCACCGGTCAACGGGTTGCCGGCCCATTGGGCCAGACCGGCGTAGGAGGAGGAGCGCGACGCATTCCAGTGGATCACGTTGAAGCGGGTGTCTTCGGCATCCCAGTCAGCGTCATCGGGCTGCATCTTGCAGACGACGGCGTCCTTGAAACCGATCTCGTCAAAGGCTTGGTTCCAGAAGAGGACACCGCGTTTAACGGCGTCGCGGTATTCATTGGGAACGGTGTTCTCGACCCAGACGGTAAGCGGTTCCTTGGGCGCGGAGACTTCCGCCTCGGGGCTAGCCTTCTGGACGTTGTGGGCGGTGATGAAACGGACGTAGCGGGTGCGGGGATCGTCGCTGGTGAAATCCTCGAAGGCCTCGATGAAATAGCCCACACGCTCGTCGGCCTGACGCGAAATGTAGCCGGTCTCGGGCAGGGTCCGGAGCCCGATGTTGGCGGTCAAGAAGAGACTGCGGCCATCGGGTACGACCTCGCTTACACCCGCACCCCCGGACTTGAAGTGATAGCGGACGCGGGTTTGGATGTTCTCAGGGAAGAGTTTGAACCCTTCGATCTTGCTGCCCCCGGCGTCAACACTGAATCCACCGCCCCCGGCCGCCGAGGCGGCCTGAGAGACCTTGAGAAAATCGCCCAGAAGAAGCGAGCGGATATCGACAACCGGCGCGCCGGTTTCAGGTTGGGTGGCCGCGATGGGCAGTGAGGCGAGGATGGAGTCGGTGAAGGAGCGTTCGACCGCGCGGTGAAGCGGCGAATCTTTGTCTCGGGCCCGCAAGCGAACGTTGATCTCCTTGAGCAGCAGTTTCTTGCGGTCCTCCTCGAGGGTGATGACGACATCTCCCAAGACCGCCCCGGGATAGACACCGTTGACGCCCAGGCCGGAGGAGAGTTTGGCCTGGAGGAGAAGTTTCTTGCCCAACAAGGATCGAGGTATTTCCCAGTACAGTTTTTCGGGCTTCTCCCAGACAGTGACGATGCCGCCGGATTGGGTGGCATCCTCGATCAGCTTTTTGTAGGCGTAGGGTTTCGGTTCTTTCTTTTTGGGTTTGCGGCCCGGTCCTCGACCGCCACCTGCCGCCGGTTGTCCCGGGGCTTCGGCCGGGGGCGCGTTCACGCTGTTGGTGATGGTGTTGCCTTCGATGGTGACATTGGAGTTGATGAAGATGGCCGAGACGCCATCGGTTTGGATTTCAAGATTCTGTATCGGTTGGGCGGCGGCGGGCGCAGGCTGGGCCGGGGGCAGAGCCACCTGGACCGCCACCTGTTTCTGTTGGCTCTCTCCGGCCGCGGTCTTGGGTTTGACGGTTTCGGTCACGGAGACGGTCGTGGTTGCGGAGACGGTTACGGTCGCGCCCACAGTGCCGGTTGAGGCGGTCAGTAGCGCCTCGGAGACCTGGAGCAGAGGTGAGACGGCGGCCACGGTTTCAGCGGCTCCCGCGAGCGGAAGTGCGACCAAACAAGCCAGAATTGCAGCGACAAATCGACATTTCATGATAAGAGTCCACCTTTGGCTATTCATTCGCGGTCCGGCCCGACCCCTCAGACACGGGAGATACGCACCTGTACTATACCAGTCGACGGGTATTGTTGCACAGACGTCCAGTATCCGGGTGTGGTAGAGTGAGGTGGGGTATGGGATGATGGGGGGTTGTTTACCGGAGAGTAGAAACTGGGCTTCAGCGGCGGGTGCGGCGGCCGGATCTGGAAGAGTGAGCCATACGCGGCCCCGTGCCGCCCGACCCCTTCGGGTCGCCGTCTTCTTGGTAGTTTTCCAAGGCCTCGATCACCTTCTCAAGATAGGCGACGATCTTCTCCATCACCTGGATATGAATGCGTCGCTTGTCGAGACGCTTCTGGATTCCGGCCAGGGCGGCTTTGAGTTTTCTCGGCCCCTCGCCCTGGGTTTCAGGGAGTTCTTCTTCCTCTTGCCGCGCTAACAGATAGGCGCGGAGAATGGTATCCATCGTCTCCTTGTTGGCCGTCTTTTGCGCGTCGCGAACATGCTCCTTGATGAAATCGCGGGTGAAGTCACGAAACCGGTCGGCCAGGGCGCGGACGTATTTCGTCAGTGTGTGGCGAACACGGCTGGGGGCCAACTTGAGTTTTATGTGCTTAGTGACCTCGCCCCCCATCATGCCGACGAGTTCCGTCTTGGTTTCGTCGACGATGTGCCCGCGTTCGACCGCGAGCCGTTCGCTACGCTCCAGAAAGCGTATGGTGTCGACACGGTCGGTTTCGCTGAATTCGCAGTATTTGGAGGAGACAAGAGAGTCGATGATGCTTTCGCAGAAGACGATCGACTTGCGACACTCCTGATAGCGTACGTTGCCCGAGACTTCGAGCTGCTTATTGAGAAACTCACGGTCGTCATCGGAACCCTGAAATCGGGTTCTTTTGGATATGTTCCGCATGGAACTGACGATCGTTTCACAGACGATCTTGCCATCCACAGTGCGGGTCACGACCTCCGAGCGCGTCACTCCCGGATTGGCCTTCAAATAATCATCGATAATGATTTCGCGGAATTTTTCGCCGACCTCTTTGTACTCGTGCTTCAACATGGAAGTCCTCTACGGGCGAAGTTCCGAGCCGACGTACACCCTTACCAATACGATACCCTGTCTCGCAGTGTGGGTCAATCATACCTTCGGGAAGGGCCTAGAGAGAAGGCCGCTATTAGTTTGAGCGTGATTCTTGGGGGCGAACAAAGGGCCGGGCGTCGCTCCGTAGGGGGTAGCGCGGTCGAGGAAGAAGTCAACTCGGGAGAGAGTCTACTGGATGAACCGGGAGCACTCTCGGATATATTCATACGCCGCCCCAGGCACGAAGAAGAGAGCGAGAATGGCGGCGGTGAGCACCCAGGCGATGCCGTGACCGAGGGGATTGGGCTGGATCGGTTCGGCGACCGTAGGCTCCTCCAGGAACATGGCCCGTACGATCCTGAAGTAATAGTAACAGGAGATCACGGTGTTCATGGCGGCCACGAACGCCAGCAACCAGAACCAAGCGTTGCCGGAGGCGGCGTGAATCACCGCCATGAATAGATAGTATTTGCCCAGGAAGCCCGCTGTGGGCGGGACGCCGGTCAGCGAGAGCAAGACGATGGCCATCAGCGCCGCCAACGGGAAGTTGCGCTTCCACAAACCTTGGTACTGCCGCACATTGTGGATGTTCTCGCGGTCGATCAGCAGGATCACGACGGTGAACGCGGCCAGGTTGGTGAAGAGGTACATCAGCAGATAAAAGAGCATGGCCTCGATGCCGGCGGTGGTCAGGGCGGCCGCGCCCATCAAGACATAGCCCGCATGAGCGATGCTGGAGTAGGCTAGAAGCCGTTTCATGTTCTGCTGGTGCAGAGCGCTGAGGTTGCCGAGAGTCATGGTCAGGATTGAAATCACGACCATCACCGGGACCCAGTCGATCCCCTCCAAAGCGAGCCATTGTCCATCGGCCGCGGGTCTTACGAGGCTCTGATAGAAGAGCCGTAGCAGAAGCGCAAACCCGGTGCCCTTGGAAGCCACGGAGAGAAAGGCGGTGATCGGTGTCGGCGCGCCCTCATAGACATCGGGGCACCAGAAGTGGAACGGCACGGCGGCGATCTTGTAGCCCACGCCGACGAGAAGCAGCAGGAACGCGGCGAAAAGCAAGAGGGGCGAGTTTCCTTGGGCGGCGAAGAGCTTGGCGGCGATCCCCTCCGGCCCGTGCAAATCGACGGTGCCGGTGAGACCGAAGAGGAGGCTCATGCCAAACAACATGACGCCGGTGGACATGGCCCCATAGAGGATGTACTTGATCGCGGCTTCGTCGGTCTTGCGGCCCTCCTTGGCGAAACCGACGAGCACGTACGAACCGAGACTCATCAACTCCACCGAGAGATAGAGCATCAGGAGGTTGCTGCTGGCGGCCACGAGAGACATGCCGAGCACAATGGCGATCAGGATCGCGTTGTACTCGCCCTTGCGAGCCGTGGAGAGTTCGCTGGAGCCCGCGGAGATCAAGACGGTGACGAGCCCGGCAAGCAGGAAGAAGCCTTTGAAAAAGACGGCGAATCCATCAAGCGCGAGAGTGCCCCGGAAGAGCCATTTTGGGGCGACGCCGTACAGCTGGAGATGAGCGACGAACGCGAGAACGAGACAGGCGACGCTAAGCCCGGTGGGCCAATCGAATCCGCGCCGCTCGCCCGCAAAAAGTCCCGCCAGGAGAGCGATGAGCATCCCCGCGCAGAGGATGAGCTCCGGTAGGAAGAACCGTAGGCTGGCGACGTTTCCGAGAATCTCGATCATGGCCATGGCGGTTTCTTACGCTCCTGTCGCGCTGGCCGCGACGTCAAAAAGAACCTTGACCTGATCGACCGTGACATTGAACAAGTTGATCAGCGGCATGGGATAGACCCCGAGGAAGATCACGATCGCGCCGAGAGGTGCCAAGGTGCAGATTTCCCGGGGGGTGATTTCAGGAAGGTCCTTGTATTTCTCGTTAACCGGCCCCATGAACATGCGCTGGAACGCCCAAAGCATGTAGGCGGCGGTGATGATCACGCCGGTTGCGGAGATTATGGTGCGGACCGGGAAGACGCCAAACGCGCCCAAGAAGACGAGGGCCTCGCCGATGAACCCGGAGAGGGTCGGCAGTCCGAGATTGGCGAAGAAGGCGAGCATGACGATCCCGGAATAGATCGGAGCCACTTTGGCCAGACCGCCGAAGCCATCGATGTTGCGATGGTGCGCGCGGTCGTAGACGACGCCGACGAGAAGGAAGAGCATGGCGGCGATCGTGCCGTGATTGAAAGTCTGGAGCATGGCTCCGTTAAGACCCTCTTCGGTGCAGGCGGCCAAGCCCAGCATGACAAAGCCCATGTGGGAGATGCTGCTGTAGGCGACGAGACTCTTGATATCGGTCTGGGCCATGGCGCAGAGTGCGCCGTAGACGATGTTGATGACGGCCAGCGTGGCGAGAATCGGGGCGAACTGGACGGCGGCCTCGGGGAGAAGCGGGTAACAGATACGGATAATGCCGTAGATGCCCATCTTGAGGAGAACGCCAGCCAGTATCACGCTGATCGCGGTCGGAGCCTGCACGTGAGCGTCAGGAAGCCATGTGTGGAAGGGGAAGGCGGGGATCTTGATGGCGAAGCCGATGTACATGGCCACGAAGATCCAATACTTGAAACGCGCGCTCTGCCCGACGAGGTCCTGGCCCAACGTGAGCAGGTTGAAACTGTCCGCACCGCCACCGGTGGCGAGATAACAGGCGATCATGGCGATCAAGAGGAAAACCGAGCCGAAAAGCGTGTAGAGGAAAAACTTGATCGCAGCGTATTCCTTGCGGGGGCCGCCCCATATACCGATCAAGAAGTACATCGGTAGGAGCATCACCTCCCAGAAGACGTAAAAGAGGAAGAAATCGAGCGCAACGAAGACGCCTAACATGCCGGTTTCGAGCAGTAAGAAGAGCGGGAGATAGCCGCGCAAGCGGTCGGTTATGCCCCAGGACGCCAGCACGCACAACGGACAGAGCAGCACGGTAAGAATTACGAGCGGCACGGAGAGTCCGTCGACGCCGACGAAATAGTCGACGTGGAAGGTGGGTATCCAAGGGACCTTCTCCACGAACTGAATGTTCGTGCCATAGGCGACCCCGGCGGCAACGGTCTCGGTCATGGCCGGATCGTAGACGCAAAGCATGTAAATGCCGAGCAAGAAGGAGGGCAGAGTGGCGATCAACGCCGCCACACGCATGTGGTTGAGCGCCTCCTTCTTGGGCACAACAAGGATGTAGAGCGCCCCCGCCAGCGGCAAGAAGGTGATCCAAGTAAGGAGGTGTTTGGTTATGATTTCCGGCATCGTCCGAAATCCCCCGGTGTTTATCCGATCAGTTTTATGATGACGTTGTGGGCGAGCAGCATGACAGCCACCGCGCTCAAAACCTTAAGCGCGTAGTTCTGAATCACGCCGCTCTGTAAAAGCGTGGAAAGCGAACCGGCGGCTTGGGTCGCACGCGCGATACCATTGACGCCAAGGTTGTCCACAATCAACGCATCCCCAATTTTTCCCGCGACCCACGCCAACCCACAAAGGAGAGTGGCGGCGCCGTTGACTATAAAATCGATCACCTTCCGGTCACATAGCGCCCCCAGTTTGGAAAGGACGTGCAACAACCGAACGACGGTCTGTTCGTAAATCTCGTCGAAGAAAAACTTACGTAGAGATAATGTGTATCCCGGTCCCATCAGGCGAGTCCAGGTTTCAGGCAGAGCGCTCTTGCGGCCATAGAAGAGATAGGACACGCCAATGCCGAGCAGCACGATCAGAATCGACGGGAACATGGCCATGGTGTGAGCGGTGTGCTCGAGGTCGCCGTGTGCGCCGCCGTGGGCATCCGTGGAGGCTTCACCGTGAGCGGCGGGGACGCCATGGGCGGCGGGGACGGCCAGGATCTCTTCGTAAGACAATGGCTGGAAGTTGGGAGCGAACCAACTCTGCCAGAACCAACCGCAACCGATGGCGAGCGCTGCCAGCACAATGAGCGGGACGGTCATGGTCCAGGGCGATTCGTGGGCGTGGGCGTGCTTTTCGGGGACGCGGGGCTCGCCGTAGAAGGTGAGGAAGATCAGGCGGAACATATAAAAAGCGGTGATGCCCGCGCCGAGTAAGAGGCCGATATAGAAGAGATAGCCGAGCCCCTTGCCCTCTAAACCGTGTAGCGCCGCGCCGAGGATGATGGCGTCCTTGGAATAGAAGCCCGAAAAAAACGGGATGCCACAGATGGCCAGGGTGGAGAGGAGCATGGTCCAATAGGTGATGGGCATCTTCTTGCGGAGGCCGCCCATGTCCGGCATCTCTTGGCTGTGTACGGCATGGATGACCGACCCGGAACAGAGGAATAAGCAAGCCTTAAACGCGGCGTGGGTGACGAGATGGAAGAGCCCGGCGGTCACGGCGCCCACGCCCATGGCGGTGACCATGTAACCCAACTGGGAGATCGTGGAATAGGCGAGGACGCGCTTGATGTCGGTCTGGGTGATGGCGATCAGCGCGCCGACGATGGCGGTGATCAAGCCGATGACGGCGACAACCAACAACGCCTCGGGCGGGAAGAGCGGATAGAGACGCCCGATCAGGTAGACGCCAGCGGCAACCATGGTCGCGGCGTGGATCAGGGCGGAGACGGGTGTGGGGCCTTCCATGGCGTCGGGGAGCCAGACGTGGAGCGGGAACTGGGCGCTCTTGCCCACCGCGCCACCGAAAAGGCCGATGGCGATAATCGTCATCATCGAGAGGCCGAGAATGCCTTCGCGATTCCATTCGCCGTTTTGCGCGGCCTGGAAGACGTTGACGTAATCCAGCGTGTAGACGCTGTTCCAGATCAGCATGATCCCGATCAGGAAGAAGAAGTCACCGACCCGGTTGGTGACAAAGGCCTTCTTGCAGGCGGCGGCGGCCGACTTTTGGGTGTAGAAGAAACCGATGAGCAGGTAGGAAGAGAGCCCCACCATCTCCCAACCGATGAAGAGCAGGAAGAGGTTGTCCCCCAACACCAGGATCAGCATGGAGAAGGTGAAAATCCCGAGGTAGCCGAAGTAGCGTTCGAAATGATCCTCGTGGGCCATGTAGCCGACGGAATAGAGGTGAACGAGCGCGCTGACGAGAGTGACGACGACCAGCATGATGGCCGTGAGATGATCGATCAGGATTCCCCATTGGGCCACACCGCGTCCGTGGCCTTCGGCGGCGGCAGCGTCGTTGATGGTGAACCAGACCATCGATTGGTGGACGGCCTTGCCTCCAACCACGCCCAACATCTCTTCACCGGTGGGATTGCCTTGGACGACGACGTTGTAGAAGACGGTCAGCGACAACGCGAGACAGACAAAGAGTATGCCGACGGAAATCCATGCGCCCTTGGGTCCCAAGACGCGCTTTCCGAAGAAGATCTGCACCACAAAGGAGAGCAGAGGCAGGAGAAGGATGGGAAGCGATAGTGCGATAAGCCAGTCCATGTTCTATTCCTTCAGCCCCGCGAGTTCATCGATGTGGATTTTGCTGGTGGCTTGCGAGATGGCGAGAACGATGGCCAAGGCCACGGCCGCTTCGGAGGCGGCGAGAATCATGACGAAGACGGCAAAGACCTGCCCGTCGAAACTGGGCGTGATGTACCGATTGAAGGCGATCAAGTTGAGATTGGCCGCGTTGAGAATCAGTTCGATGCCCATCAGCAAGCGAATGCCATGCCGCTGAGTGACCATGATATAGAGGCCGAGGACCAAAAGGATCGACGAGAGCACTAGATAGTGCGGCAGTCCAACCACGAAAATCGTTTCCATCACGGTACCTATTCCCCCTCGCCCGCCGCCGGATTTTCTTTCGGTCCGCGCCGGGTCAAAGTGACCGCGCCAACCAATGCCACCAAGAGTAATATGGAGGCGATTTCAAACGGCAGAAGGTGGTTTGTCAGGAGTTGCTCGCCAATAGGCGCGGTCGTCGGCTGCATCCCGTGCTGGGTCTCGCGCACCGGCCAGTCTTGAGAGAGCAGCGCGTAGACCACCAGCGGAAGCGCGATCAGAAAGCCGACCACGGCCGCGGTGGGACGCTGCAAGACTTCTTGCGCGGCTCCGAGTTCGATGCGGGTGAACATCAGACCGAAGAGGATCAGAACGAGAATCCCTCCGACGTAGATCATGAGTTGCGAGACAGCGAGGAAATCCGCGCCCAGGAAGAAGTAGAGCGCGGCGATGCCGCCGAATGTGAAGAGCAATGCGAAACCGGCCCGCACGAGATTGCGCCCGAAAACGACGACACAGGCGGAATAGACGATCACCAGCGCAAAGAGCCAAAACAGGCCGTTATAGAGATAGTCGTTCAGATTCTCCATCGCCCTCTATCCTTGCACCGTGTCGTTCGCGCCGGGGGTGTCTCCGGCTTGGTTCTCGGTTTTGTCGTCGGTCTTGGTCTCGGCGGCTTTGCTGTCAGCGGTGACATCGGCCACAGGCTGAGGTTTGGCTGCGGTGGCTGTGCCGGTCTCTTTGGAGCTCGCGTCCGCAGTTTCAGCTTTCTGGGGGACGGTCTTCTTCGCGGCGGTCTTCTTGGCGGCCGCTTTCTTGACGGTGGCTTTGGGTTCGGCCAGTTCACGCACCGAAGGTCCGGGCGGAATGGGGTCTTGGCAGAAGTCGCGGATCATCTGGGCCCGGCTGTCGTAGACGGTCTCGTAGTCTTGACTCATGTAGAGGGAATCCGTGGGGCAGAGTTCGGTGCAGAGCGCACACCAGCAACAACGATAGAAGTTGATGACGAATCGCTTGGCGTGGCGCTGCTTTCCTTTGCCCTCGGGTTCGATGGTGATGCAATCGACGGGGCAGACTTTTGCACAAGCCAGGCAGCCGATGCAACGGGTGACGTCGTTGACGAGCATGCCCCGGAAGCGAGGTGGCAACTCGCGTACCTCGTCGGGATACTGCAACGTGCAGGTCCTTCCGGGATCCACAAACTCACGCAGGGTCACCTTCATCCCGACGAGAGTCGTGGTGAGGTGAGAGACGCAATCTTTGACGTTTTGCAGCACGGTATCGGCTCCTCAATCAGGAAAACAACCAGAGGTCATTTCGAAGAATGGTGTACCACAGCGCCGAACCCAGGGTGGTAATGAGTCCCAGAGGGATCAGGAATTTCCAGCAGACCGCCATCAGTTGATCGATGCGGAATCGAGGCAACGTCCAACGAAGTTGGATGATGACAAAGATGAAAACGCTGACTTTGACCAGGAAGATCAGGGCGTAGCCGAGATCGCCGAACCATTGGGCCAGGAAAGGCGTTCCCGGTAGGATTCCGTTCCAGCCGCCGAGGAAGATCAAGGTTCCGAGAGCGCTGACGACAAACATATCGGCGTACTCGGCCATGAAGAAGAGCGAAAACTTGATTCCGCTGTACTCGACGTGGAATCCGCCCGCGAGTTCGGACTCGGATTCGGGGAGATCGAACGGGGTGCGGTTGGTTTCGGCCAAGGACGCGACGAAATAGGCGAGCGCCGAGACGAGCAGGAACGGATTTCGGAAGAGGTACCAGGAAGCGATGCCGTAACCCTCTTGGGCTTGCACGATGGTATTGAGATTGAGGCTACCGGCTACAAGCAGAGCGGGCAGCAGATGCAGAGCCACGGGGATTTCGTAACTGAGGAACTGGGCGGCGGTTCGCATACACCCGTAGAATCCCCATTTGTTGTTGCCCGCGTACCCGGCCATGATGGTGCCGACGGCGACGAGTGAAGAGGTGGCCAGGATGTAGAAGACGGCGACGTTCATGCTGGCACCGACGATGTTGGGCGCGAAAGGCAGGCAGGCATAGGAGATCAGCGACCCGCTGAAGACGAGCAGCGGACTGATGCCAAAGAGCAAGGCGTCGGCGGAGCGGGGCCTGAGGTCTTCCTTCAGCATCAGCTTGATGCCATCGGCCAAGGTCTGAAGCCAGCCGTGGAATCCGCCGACATACATCGGCCCTAAACGTCCCTGCATGTGCGCGGAGATTTTCCGTTCGCACCAGACGACGACGATTCCGATAAACGAAACCCAGGCCAAGGCGAGTGAAGCCGAGATCGAGGCGGCGACCAGCAGATGGATACTCAGAGGCAGACTGGCCAGGAATGAGTTTTTGCCGAACAGAGCGACGAGCGTTTCCATGATCTAGCGATCCACCTCCCCCATGACCACATCGATGCTTCCAAAAAACGCGGCGGTATCGGCGATCAGCATATCCTGGACGATATCTTGGAGGACGGACAAGTTACAGAAGCTCGGCCCACGTACTTTCACGCGCGCCGGAACGGTCGTTCCATCGGAGACGATGAAGAAAGCCAGTTCACCGCGTGGGTTTTCGGCGCGGAAGTAGCTTTGCGCCTTGGGTGGCTTGAATACGCGCTTCACTTTGGCGCGTGAGTCGCCTTCGGGCAGCCCTTCGAGACATTGCTCGCAGATGTCCAGACTTTCGTACATCTCCTCCATGCGGACCATGTAACGGTCCCAGCAATCGCCCACGGTTCCCTTCCGTCCGGAGCCGACGCAGACGTTGAAGTTCAGCTCGGGATAGATGGAGTAGGGTTCGTCGCGCCGGAGGTCCCAGCCGACACCCGATCCTCGCAAGTTCGGCCCGGTCAGCCCGTAGGAGACGGCCAGGTTGGGAGGCACGACAGCGACGTTGCCGGTACGACCGATAAAGATGTTGTTGTAGGTTAGGAGTTCGTTGATCTGGTCGAACATCGGCCGCACGTCACGGACGAACTTCTTCGCGCCCTCGACGAACTGAGAGGTCACATCGTCGGTCACGCCGCCGATGCGTACGTATCCATAGCAGAGCCGTGCGCCACAAATCATCTCGAAGAGATCGAGGATGGTCTCGCGCTCGCGGAAGGCGTAGAGGAAAGGCGTGAACGCGCCCATGTCCATGCCGAAGGTTCCGATCATGACCAAGTGGCTGGCGATGCGGTTGAGCTCGCCGACGATGACACGGATGTATTCGGCGCGCCGGGGCACTTCGATGCCGGATAATTTCTCGACGGCCATGGCCCAGGTCCAGTTGTTGTTCATGGCCGCGAGGTAGTCGAAGCGGTCGGTGTAGGGGGTGTAGGCGTCATAGGTGAGGCTTTCGCCGATCTTCTCGGCGCAGCGGTGAAGATAGCCCAGTTGTGGAACCGCTTCGCGCACGACCTCACCATCGGTCCGCAGGAGAAGCCGCAACACGCCGTGCGTCGCGGGATGCTGAGGTCCCATGCTGACGATCAATTCGTCGGAATCGCCGGGCATGGGGTCCCGCTCCAGGCGGAATCCGGACTGGGCGAGAATGGCAGCGGTATCGAGCGTCGAAGCGTCGTCCATCGGTATTCCCTATAGCCCCCACTCGGTAACGGTCTCGTGATCGGGGATTTCGTAATCCTTGCGTAGCGGATGGCCCTGCCATTCTTCGGCGCAGAGGATGCGCCGGAGATCGGGATGTTCGGTGTAGACAATCCCCATCAGGTCGTAGGCCTCACGCTCGTGCCATTCGGCCGCCGCCCAGACGCTGCAGAGGCTGGGAATTTCCGGCTTCTGTTTCGGTGCGCTGGCCGAGAGCACGATCCAATGTTTCTTTGACAGGGAGGTGAGGTGAACCAGGCTGGTGTAGGTTCCATCGTCACCGTCATCGATGCCCGAGATGCAATGGCAGAAGTTGAAGTCCAGGTCGTCCTCGTCGCGGAGATAGAAACCGAGTTCGACGAGGGCATCGTTCTCGACCTTAATCACATCGTCGGCGAACTGTTCGACGAGTTGGACGGCGTCACCGAAGCGTTCCTTGAGACGCGGATAGAGTTCCTTGGTCACGAACTTCATGCTGTTGTTGCGTGTCGGATCGGGCGGAGGCGCGGGCGCTTTCTTTTTGGTCGCCGTCTTGGTGGCCACCTTGGGCTTGGCAGCGTCTGCGTTGGCGGCTTTGGGCGCTGCCGCATCGGGCTTGGCTGCAGCGTCGCCGGGCTTGGCCGTGTCGTCCGGTTTGGGCTGGCCGTTTGGTGTGGAAGGATCGCTCATCGATTAAGCACTCTGTTTCCGAGGTGTGGCAGACTCTTCAGCCGTCTTGGGTTTACGAAGGAGTCGATCCTCGCGGATCTTCTCTTGGAGTTCCATGATGCCATTCAGGAGGGCTTCAGGATGAGGCGGACATCCGGGGACGAAGATGTCGACGGGAACATAGAAGTCGACGCCCTTCACGACGTGGTAGCCGTATTTGTAGTAGGGCCCGCCGCCAATCGCGCAACTGCCCATAGCCATGACCCAGCGCGGTTCAGGCATCTGGTCGTAAAGCAGTCGCAGCCGCTTGGCCATTTTGTAGGTGACGGTCCCGGCGACGATCATCAGGTCCGTTTGCCGAGGGGTCGGCCTGAAGACGCCCGCGCCGAAACGTTCGAGATCGTAGCGTGAAGCACCGGTGGCCATCATCTCGATGGCGCAGCAAGCGAGCCCGAAGCTCAAGGGCCAGATGCTCGACTGCCGGGCCCAGTTGAAGAGCGCGTCCGCCGAGGTGACGATTACGCCTTCTTCGAATTTTCCGACCAACATGCCCATTGGTGGCGTCCTCAACTCTCCGCAACGGCCGAGGCCGCTTGGCGTTCTTCCTTGGTGATCACGTGGGTGGGTTTGCTGGGGATTCTGTTCTTTTCGAGAATCCAGTCCAGGTGGCCCTCTTTCCAGACATATATCAATCCCACGACCAAGACGATCACGAATAACGCGACCTCGGTGAAGGCCAGAAAACCGATGGCCTCGAGTCCGCTAGCGTTCGCTGTCCCGACGGGGTTACTCATATCTTTGAAGACCACAGCCCAGGGAAAAAGGAACAAGACTTCGACGTCGAAGATCAAGAAAATGATGGCCACGACGTAATAACGAATGTTAAACCGGACCCATGCCGGTCCCACAGGCGTCTCGCCACATTCATACGTCTGAGTCTTTCGCGGATAGCGGTTGCATATCCTCACAATTTTGGGCACGAGCACACTTCCGCCGACGAAGAGGGCGGCAAAGAAGAGGAAAATGAGCGGTGCGACAAACTGGGCTGGGTAGGTCATTTCATTCACGGCCAAGTTCGAACTTGGGTGGTACAAGAAACGGGATGAGATCGTGGAGAATCCCAACCCGGCAGTACGAATTTTTCCAAGAATTTGGAGAAGGACGCAAACTGCAGTGAGAATAGGGTGGCTCTCTCCCCCATTCAAGTCCTTTATGGCATTTGAGAGAAGTTTGCTTCCGTTTTCGGGACGCGTTGTCGTGGAGCTGCGCTCACACCGTGCGCCCCAATCGGACTGAGATCGAGGAGAAGCGTTCGTGAGAGGCGTCGTCGCCACGAGGAATACGGAATAGCCACCTGTAGGCCCGGCAACCGTTGTCGAATCACGGCGGAGGGATTGGCCGGTCGAGAGTCCCTGTCTTCTTCGTGAGGCGGTCACGGGATTGGAGAGGCGAGGGGCTCCGTGGGATAACCGGCAGGGCACGGCCTCTCAAGAATGTCTCATAAAATGGCAATGTTACCCTTTTAACGAGAGCCACGTCTCGCGGTGGGTGGCCAAAAAACCACCTAAAAATCCAGCCCTCCTCGGGTAAGTATGGGAGTTTTAGACTCACGAGGGGTGTTTCACGAGCCTGCCCCAAGGTCCGAATCTGGCGACGTTAAATGGCAAGCTGTTTCCGGGATGGTGGGGGGAGGGGTGAGGATGGAGGCAGCCGCGGTGCGCTTGAGGCATTGAACCACGAAAGGCACGAAGGAGAGACGAAAGGAGTTCTGCGTCCCGGTGTCCGCCCAGGACTACTGAACTGTTCTTATTTGGCCTGGGCTATTGCCGTGCGTCCTGCCGGACGAGTTTTGAAGAAGACTGTGTTTTCGCACCGACGCTGTGTTTTTTTTCTTGAAAGCAATTGCCGGTGCCACCCAGGTTTGTGCTCCCCGAGGGCTGGGAAGCCTGAACCAGCCACCCGGGCTTGTGCTAAGTGTTACCCATGTGACCGGTTTATTCTGTTACCTATCTGACCGGTTCAACCCCCTCCCAGCCTCCCCCAATCTTTGGGGGAGGAGATTCACGTCCTCTCTCAAAGATACAGAACTCTTGAGAAACGCTTCAACTCTCGGGGAGCTCCACATCGGTGAAGTTGTCCATGGTCCGTTGCGTGCGCATGGCCTCCAAGATGGAGCAGAAGGTGTCGAACGGCATGGTCCGCTGCTGCTTGACCGTGTACCGCCTCCAGGTGACGGCACTGTCAGCCGCCTCCTTGCCGCCGACAATGAGCATGTTGGGGATTTTGGAGGTGATGGCGGTCCGCAGACGTTTGTTAAACGATTCGGAGGAATCATCCATGTCCACGCGGAAGAGCCGATCTCGTAAGCCGGTGACGAGACGCTCGGCATAGTCGCGGACCTCGGCGCTGATGGGGATCACCCGGACCTGCAACGGCGACATCCAGGTGGGGAACGCGCCGCCGAAATGCTCGATCAGGAAACTGATGAAACGTTCGTGAGTGCCCAAAGGCGCGCGATGGATGACGTAAGGCGTGTGATCGCCACCGTCAGAGCCGGTGTAGGCGAGCCCAAAGCGGGGCGGGACAGCGAAATCGAGTTGGTTGGTGCTGGCGGTCTCCTCGCGGCCGATCACATTCTTGATCTGAAAATCGACCTTGGGTCCATAGAATGCGGCTTCCCCGGTGACCGACTCGAAAGGAATGTCGAGCCGTTCGAGCACGCGCTGGATCGCCACTTCGCTGGATTCCCAGGCGTCCCGATTGGCGACGTACTTGTCCTTGTTCTCTTCGTGCAGAGAGAGACGCATCCAGAAATCGGAGAGGCGGAAAAGCTCGTAATAGTAACGGTGCATCTCCAGAACACTCTCAAACTCGGCTTCGACCTGTTCCGGCGCACAGTAGATGTGGGCGTCGTTCATGGACATCCCCCGGACCCGCAGCAGACCCGAAAGCGCCCCGCTCCGCTCGTAGCGGTAGACGGTCCCATACTCGCTGAGCCGTACCGGCAAATCGCGGTAACTGCGGGGGCGGCAGGCGAAGATCATGTGATGATGCGGGCAGTTCATAGGCTTCAAGTAGTACGGCTCCTCATCGGGAAGCTGCATCGGAGGGAACATATCGTCCTGATAGTGGGGCAGATGGCCCGAGGTGTAGTAGAGACTGGCCTTGGTAATGTGAGGCGTGCAGACGGGTTGATACCCGGCGCGGAACTCGATCTCCTTGGCAAGTTTCTCGAGTTCTTCGCGAATGACGGTGCCATTGGGCAGCCAGAGCGGAAGCCCCACACCGACCTCTTCCTCGATGTGATAGAGATCCAACTCCCGACCGAGCTTGCGGTGATCGCGTTCCATCGCCAACTTGCGCTGCTCGAGAAAAGCCTTGAGCTCCTTCTTGGACTCGAAAGCCAAACCATAGATACGCGTCATCTGTTCGCGCTTCTCATCGCCGCGCCAGTAGGCACCGGCCAGAGTGTCGAGTTTGAAACAGGTGGTGGGAACTCGCTCGGTGCCTTCGACATGAGGCCCCTCGCACATATCGGAGAACGGTCCATTGTCGTAGAAGCTGAGTTCGGTAACGCCCTGAGACTCTAGTTCGCGGGCATACTCGGCCTTGAGGGGAGCGTTCTGAGACTCAAGCAGTTCGACAGCCTCCCGCAAAGGCATCGTGCGGCAAGAGAAGGGCTGTTTCTGCTTGATGATGGCGCGCATGCGCTCTTCGATTTTCGGTAGGTCCTCAGGCGTGAGCGGCTCGTCGAAGAGGAAATCGTAATAAAAACCGTTGTCCGTGGCCGGTCCGAACCCCAACTGAGCGTTGGGCCGAAGCTCGAGCACCGCCTGGGCAAGCATGTGCGCCAGAGAATGCCGCCGCTCGAATAGATCGTCCTTTACCTTTTCCTTGGTCGCGATACGCATGAAAACACCTCGTCCGAGCTTCGTCGATTTTCCCATCGCCCACCCAAAGCAAGCGCCGGAAACAAAAACGGCGACCGCCGTGGCCGCCCGAAAATCGATCTTGAAAACTCCTTCGAAGACGAGCGGCTGCCTGAGACTACACTGTGTAGCGTGTCGTCTGGCGCATTGTGCCTGTTGTCCGGCTCGTCGCGGTCCCGTGGGAGTTCGAAGCTGTCATAATCGTTGAGTGTATCAACTCGATGAGTGAACGCCAAGCTCGCGCGTTATGCAGCGAGTTCCTATCCTGTAGCGTACGGCGTTTCTGAAAGAGACGGGGAGCGAGATGAGCTTACGCTTTATTCTGGGGCGGTCGGGAAGCGGCAAGACACACCGCTGCCTGGAGGAGATCGCCCAAGAGACGCGGCAGCGTCCACTGGGCCCGCCGCTGCTGTTGCTCGCCCCGGACCAGGCAACCTACCAATTGGAAAGAGACCTGCTCACGGTCGGCAAACTCCAAGCCTATACGCGGCCGGAGATTCTGTCGTTCCAACGCTTAGCCTACCGAATCCTGGAGTCGAGCGGCGGCATCCCCGCCGTGCTCAGCGCGGTGGGACGGCGTGTGGTCTTGGCGCGGTTCGTAAAGACACGGTCGAAAGAGCTGAGCCTCTTTGGACGGAACGCCCGGCATCCCGGCTTTTTCGAACAACTGGACCGCCTGTTTCGTGAACTGCTGCGCTATGGCGTGACCCCGGATGCGCTGCGCGAAACGGCCACACGCGCCCACGACGATCCCCACGCGCCCGCGCATATCGCCGCGAAACTGAACGATCTGGCGGTGCTGACCGAAGCCTATCGGGAAGATCTGGGGCATTCGTATCTTGATCCGGATTACACGCTGACCCTCGCGGAACAACGCCTGGGACAGTGTCAACACTACCAGGGAGCGCAGATCTGGCTGGATGGGTTCGCCGAACTGACGCCGCAACAGTTCAAACTTCTCCGCTGCCTGATGAGAGTGGCCAAGACGACCACGGTGGCGCTCAATGTCGATCCGAAACAGTTGCGGCCCGACACGCCCCCGCAAGAGAACCTGTTCGCAACGACCGTGAAAACATACGACCGCTTCCTGGAAGCCGGAGGGGAAGAACGGCTCGCGCGGGGAGAAGATGTGCTCCTGGACCGTTCGCCCCGGTACCACAGCCCCGCCCTGGCGGCAGTAGAACGCCTGACATTCCTCTCGCCCGAAATTTCAGACCGCTACGAAGAAACGCCGAGCGGTCTGACGATGCTCGAAGCCCCCAACCGCCGTTCGGAAATCGCATGGATCGCGCGGGATATCCTCCGGGCGGCACGACACGGCAAATTGCGGTTTCGTACGATGGCGCTGGTGCTGCGAGATATCGAGCTGTACGAGGCCCATATCCGTGAGATCTTCGGCGCACTGGAGATTCCGTGTTTCATCGACCGGCGGCGAGACATCATTCACCACCCGCTGGTGGAGCTGGTGCGTTGCGCGGTCGAACTGGCCCGGGGAGGCTGGCGGCGCGATCCGCTGTTCCGATACCTGCGGACAGGGTTCCTGGACGGGCTCCTCCAGCCAGTGGATGTGGACCGGCTGGAACTGCACGTGATTCGGCGGGGGCTGGAAGGCCGGCGCTGGTCACGGGACGAACTGTGGACGGCGTTGCTGCCCACAAGCGAAGAGGAATACGACGAAACGCCAAACCCAACAACGTCCTCCGCCGACGCCCTAACCTGGCGGGCCACGGTGGAGGAGCCACTGCAACCGCTGTTCAAAGCGCTGCAGGCAGGTGAGATATCCGCGGCAGTTCTGGTCGAAAAACTAGAAACGCTGTTTGAACGTCTGGAGATCACCGAAACGCTGGAGCGGTGGCGAACAGAGGCCGGTGGGCAAAACGAACTGGGCGAGGCCCAGGAACACGAGCAAGCCTATCGAGGTGTGCGCGATGTTTTGGAGCAGCTGCGGCTGGCCACAGGCTCGACACCGCTGCCGGTGCGAACATTCGCGGAGCTGCTGGATGTGGGGCTGCGGGAGCTGACGCTGGGCTTCGTGCCGCCCGGACTCGACCAGGTCTTGGTGGGGAGTATCGAACGCTCGCGGCAACCCCAGCTGCATACGGTCTACCTTCCCGGGTTCGAACAGGACGCGTACCCGAAACGCCATCCCCCGGGAGGACTGCTGGCGGACGACGACCGTGTGTACCTGGAAGAGAAAGGCCTGCCGCTGGCCCCCAGCACGAAAGAGGCGTCGCACGGCGAACCGTATATCGCATACGTGGCCATGACGCGGGCCTCGGACCGGCTGGTTGTGTCGTACCCGGTGGCCGACGACGGCGGTCGACGTATCAATCCGTCTCCATACGTGGCCGATCTTCAGCAACGGTTTCCTACGTTGCAAGTCACACAAAGCGAGCGCGAACACGAGATGCCTCCGGCGGATCCACAGTCGATCGCCACCTTCGCCGGGGTGAACCTGGACACGAAGAGACCCCGTTACGGTGTTGCGCGCGCTCTGGAAGAACGTTTGGCCAGCGACGCGCGCGTCGGCCCGGTGCTCGAGCTCGTGCGGCGCGCCCGGTCATCGGTGGAACCGGTACAGCTGGAGCGCAGAGTGCGAGGGCTATTCGGTGAAGGAGAGCCGTCGTTCAGCGTCTCGCGGTTGGAACGCTTCGCGGCGTGCCCGTTCCAACATTTCGCGAAGTACGGTCTGGGGCTGGAAGCGCTGAAACCGTTTCAGCTGGAGAGCCGCGACCTGGGAAGCCTGGCGCACGACGTGCTGGCACAGCTGTTTGGGGAGTGGATCGAGAAAGAAACCTCGTGGCGGGACGTTGAGCGGCCAGAGGCGCTGGAGAGTTTGGAGCGGCTGTTCGAAGCGGAGATCAAGCGAGCAGGGCCGGAGTTTGCGGCGGAAAACGCGCGGAGCCAGGCGATTGTTGCGGATCTGCGTACGCGTCTCGAACGGCTGGTCAGAGTGATGCTGGACGGCGCACAAGAGACGGCGTTCGAACCGTGGGCGGCGGAATACCCGTTGGAGAAGAGCGCGTTCCAGTTGGAGGTCGACAAAACGCCGGTGCGACTGGTCGGCCGCGTCGATCGAGTGGATATCGCCGCCGTAATGGACAAACAGTGTGTTCGTGCGATCGACTATAAGATGACGGGAAGAAACTTCGACTGGCCGGGATGGTATGCGGGGTTGCAGCTGCAGCTGGCAACGTACTTATTAGCGGTTTCGCGGGAAGGCGAGGGCCGTGAGCCGGTGGGAGCCTTCTATCTGCCCATCCGGCCGCCCGCACCGAAAGGGAATCCCAAGAACCGAGCCGAACCGGGCGCGGACAGGTTGACTGAAACGTACAAACACGCCGGGTTCTACGCGCAGGAGTCGTACGGGCTGTTGGATGAGAGCGTCGAGCCGGGCAAGTCGTCATCGTTCTTCAAACTGAGACTGACGAATCCGAAGAAGGGTGAACCCAAAGTCCATCGCGCATCCAGCGACCCGATCCAGACGATTGGATTGGCCGGCATGCTGCAGCATACGGAAAAATGTCTAGTCGATTTGAGCCGGAGAGTTCTCCAGGGCGACATCGCGGTTCATCCGTACAAAATCAACAAGAAAACACCGTGCGAATATTGCGACTACGCATCGGTTTGCCGGTTCGATAGCCGTGTCGACGAATACCGCCGTATCCCGAAGCGCACCGCGAAAGAGATTCGGACGGAGTTGGAGGAGGCGGCGAATGACTGACCTTCTCTTGGAACTGCGTGAGGCGCAACGCGCGGCGGCGACGGCCCGTGGCGAAGAGGTGGTGGTGACGGCGGGCGCGGGCACCGGGAAGACATTCACACTCACGGCGCGGGTGCTGCACCTTCTGCAAGGAGCGCCCGAAACATCGATCGAGCGTCTGCTGCTGATTACGGTTACCAGGAACGCGGCGGCGGAGATGCGCGAACGGATCGCGCACGAACTCGAAATTCGGGTTTGGAACGAACCGGGCGAACGGCTTTGGCGAGTGCAGCGCGCCGCGCTGGGGCGGTCGTCGATCGGGACGTTGGATAGTTTCTGCCTGGATACGCTTCGCTCGTATATCCACGTTACGGATTTGGACCCCGAGGTCCAGCCGCTCAGCGAAGAGGATGCGGCCCTGATCGAGGCGAATACGCTTTCGGTGCTTTTCGAACGGCTGTATGCGAGCGAGGGGCCGGAGGGGGAGGTCTTTCGCCGTCTGGCCGAGCACCTGGGGGGCCGCGACTTTGACGGCGGGCTGGCGGAGAGCGTTCGGAAACTGCACGCGCTGCGGCAAGTGCGGCCAGACCCCGGAACTTGGATAGAGGAACTTCGGCGGACAGTGCAACAGACGGCGCCGGGGACAGTGCTGGGGCGCGAC
>CAYTDF010000004.1:22572-27563 GCA_964436365.1 uncultured bacterium
TGGTCGGAGGCGGTGGAGAGACGGGCGACACAGGAGGTTGTGTATCTAGAGCAGGCGGTGAACCGCGCGCTGGCATGGATGCACCGGCTCGGCGCGGAGTCGGTTTACGAAGAGCACCTAACGGCGATCCGCGATCGGGTCAACCGGGTTCTCGCCCCCGGCGACGCGCCTTTTGTGCAGCGCGTGCAGACGGTGTTCGGATCGGGTAAGAAACTCCCTGGCAAGACAGGGGAGAAACATCTGGGGGATGCAGAACGGGCGTTGCTGAAGCCATTGGCGGAGAGCGTCAAGAAACGGGTCGAGACGATTCGCGACGGTCTTCTGCCGCTGTTGGAACCCTCGCTGGGGGAATTCGTACAGAAGAATACGGAAGAATCGCTGGGTCTGTTGGATCTGGTGGAGGCGCACGCAGAGGATTATCGCCAAGCGAAAGCCGACGAACGGGCCATCGACTTTAACGACATCGAGCAGGAGACGCATCGATTGCTCGCGCGCGAACCGGAGATCGTCGAACGGCTGCGGGCGCGTTTCGATCACGTGCTGGTGGATGAGGTGCAGGACATCAACCGCTTGCAGGACGATATTATCTCGCAGGTGGCCAAGCCAAACAGTGAGAATCTCTTTTGTGTGGGAGATGTGAAGCAGTCGATCTATGGATTCCGCCAGGCGGAACTACGTATTTTGCTGGAACGCCTTGCGCGTGCGGAGGGGCAAACCGGGGAGGAGATCAAGCGGGTCGACTTGCAGGAGAACTTCCGTAGCCGGGCGACGGTGATCGATGCGGTCAATGGGCTCTTTGGGCATCTGATGCAGTCGGAACTGGGAGGTGTCGAGTATGACGAGCGGGCCGAGTTGGTGGCGCGGACCGAACTCTATCCGGGACCGGATACGCCCGTATCGCTGGTTGTTATCGAAAAGGAGAAGGCCCAGCAGAGTGCCGAGTTCGGCGAGCCCGGGGAGACTGGCGAGGCCGAGGACGCCGGGGACTCGCGCAACGACGCGGAGTTCGAGGCGGATGTGCTGGCGAAGCAGTTGCTCCAGATCTTGCACGGCGATGGAAAGAGCCCGGCGGGGACGGTTACGGACCGGACCACGAAAGAACAGCGGCCGGTGCGGCAAAGCGACATCGCGGTGCTTTTACGGAGTCCACAGACACGGGGGGAGATTTTTGCGGAGCGTCTCACGGCTGCGGGCTTGAACGTCTTTACGGATCAGGGCGGCGGTTTCTTCGACACACCGGAGATTCGAGAAGTGGAGGCGGTTCTGCAATCGATCGAGAACCCCTGTAGGGATATCGCGTTGGCCGCGTACCTCAGCGGCCCCTTAGGGGGAGCGACGTATTCAGACATCGTTCAGGCCCGGCAACAGTGCCGTCCCGTTGAGAAGGAGCGGGATGCGGAGACGCCTCTGATTGCGGTTATTCGTGCATACATAGAGAGCGGGACCGATGAGGCGGCGCGGGAACGGTTGCGTGAGGCATTGGAACGTCTGGAGGGGTGGCGACGGGCTTCGAACCGGAAACCCTTGGGCGAGTTGGTCTGGAGTCTGTTACACGATACGGGCTATCTGGCCTACGCGACGTCGCAATCGCTGGGCACGCAACGCCGGGCGAATCTGTTGGACCTTGTGGAGCGGGCGCGGCAGGCTTCCCAGTTCCGTACCACCGGACTGTCGCGTTTCTTACGTTCTGTGGAGCATCTCAAGTCCAGCGTGCGGCGGGTCCGGTCGCCAAGTCCGCTGTCGGAAAGCGACGACGTGATCCGTATCATGAGCGTGCACGCGGCGAAGGGATTGGAGTTTCCTATCGTGGCGTTGCCGCAGTTGGGTAGCAAGTTCAATCTGCGGGACGCGCAGAATACGGTGATTCTCGACGACCTGCTGGGTCCGTGTATGAATCATGTGATCGACGAGACCGGGACGCGCGCGGAATCGCTGACACGAGATATCGCCAAAGAACGTAAGGCCCAAAGCGACCGCGCGGAGGAACTCCGGATTCTGTATGTGGCGCTGACCCGAGCCCGGGAACGGCTGCTGCTGATCGGTACAACCAACTGGGACGGCCAGCCGCACAAATGGTACGGCGCGATTCATCCCGAGGATCTGAGCCTGCACGCGGCGTATCTCGAAGCGCAACTGACGCCCTTGGATTGGCTTGCGCCCGCCGCGTTGTGTACCGGCGCGGCGTTCGAAGGTTTCCCGCCACCGGAACCTCTGCGAAAAGAACCCGACCCGTCGATCGAGCTGACCTCTATCCTGAGCGAGGAACGCTCGGGGAACACGTACGCGCGACCGGAGGATGACGGTGCGGCACAGCCGATGCTGTTCGCGATGGAGGAGAACGAAGCGGGTCCCGCGCTGAACGAGGAAGAGAAAGCGTTTGTGAATGAGGCGGTGGAGTCGGTACAGTGGCGGTATCCATTCGCGGAGGTGGCGATGCTGCCCTCCAAGGCGACGGTTTCGGATTTGAAGCGCGCGCGGGAGACGATGGGCGAGGAGGGGGAGGTTTTGCACCCCGCGCTGCGGGAGAAACTGTTTTTCGAACCGGCCCGCGAACGGAAAGCGACTTCGGATGCGGCGCGGCGAGGGACGATCACGCACCGGTTCTTGCAGTTCCTCGATTTCAAGCGTACGGATTCGATGCCTGCACTCGAAACGCAGCGGGCGGAAATGCTCGAACGCGAGGTGCTCAGCGAGCAGGAAGTTAAGCTGGTCGATCTGGATACGGTTTCGTGGTTCTTTACGACGGAGTTGGGCCAGCGTTTGGCGGCGGCCGAACGGGTGGAGCGCGAGTTACCTTTCACCTTGGGGGTTCAGGCTCGCGAAGTGTGGCCACAACTGCAGGGCGAGCAAGCGGAAGAACTGGTGCACGTGCAGGGGGTGATGGACGCGTTGCTGGTGGGTGATAAGATCGTGTTGGTCGATTATAAGACGGATCGTGTGGCCAGCGGAGCGCTTCCGGGGTACGCGGACCGGTACGCGATGCAGATGCAGCTCTATCGCCGTGCGGTGGAGGCGATTTTTGGGCGGCCGGTGGATGAAGCTTTGCTGGTGTTCTTGAGTGCGAGGGAGGTTGTGCGAGTTGGGTAGGTAGGTTCGATCCGCGCCCCTCGCACCATCTGGCTTCTTCGAAACCAGCGACAGGCACTGTGTTTTCTTTTTGAAAGCAATTTGCATGTCGTACCCAGGGCAGCTTCCCGCGCCCTTCGATACAAAATCAAGTTTGACAACTTGATTTCACTCAGGAACACGGGAATGGGTATACCGATTTATGTTTAGAGGAAATCTATAGACCTTTCGACAAGGATACAGTTCATGAATGAGAAGATTGAAGCGGTTTTGTTCGATTTTTTCGGGACGCTGGTGCCGAACTTCGATGCGAATGAGTTCCAAGCGATGATGGACGAGTTCGCGGTGCAGCTGGGTGTCGGTGCGGACGCGCTGCGAGAGGCGTGGCGTGAATGTTATACGTTGCGCGCGACCGGCGTTCACCAGACGCTGCAAGAGACGCTGGAGTTGATGATCCCACCGCTCGGCGGACACTTCACGCCGGAACTGGCGCAGGCGATCAACGTGCGGCGTACGGAGACGGTTCTGGAACTGATGAAGTATCCCTTCGACGGGGTGGCGGAGACGCTGGACCGGCTCGAAGAACTGGGTCTGCGCTACGCCCTGGTTTCGGATTGCTCGACGGAAGTGCCGACGCTGTGGCCGCAATGCCCGCTGGCGGAACGGTTCGAAGTGACGGTTTTCTCTTCGGAGATCGGACACCGTAAACCCGCGCCGGAGATGTACCTGACCGCGTGCGAGCGTTTGAAGGTCGAGCCATCCGCGTGTGTGTTCGTCGGCGACGGCGGCAGCCACGAGTTGCGCGGTGCGGAGAGACTCGGTATTACGCCGATCCTGGCCGCGTACGAACCCGATTCGGTGCGCTACGACGCCGACCGCGAGTGCGACCGACAAATCGACGATATACGGGATCTGCCGGAGATGGTTCTGGGGTTGTAGGGGGCGTGGCAGGCGATTGACAGTTGGGTGGGGGGAGGTTATTGTATAAGGAGTAGAATTCTACACGGCATAGGACGCGGGGTATGAAAGGGTTTGGCTATGGATGAGGTTCATTGGGTTTGGCGAGTGATTGAAAGAGATATCATCGGCTTGGCGCTGTTGTCCGTGTCGACCGGCGTGACCATGATGCTTCATGAAAAGAGGAAACCTGCGCAGGAACCTGTACCCGAGCCGGCGAGTGCACCAGCGGAGGTTGAGTGGCAGGAGAACCTTCTCTGCCTTTTTCTGTTTCTGATGGGGTGCGTTACCGTGCTGATGATGGTTGCGATGTGGAAGACGATGCCGCAAGGAAACACACTCACTGCGCTCTTCGCGCATCCGACGATCAACATCCTCGCCCCCCTGGGTGGAATGGCATTGGCTGCGTTCATCGTTTATTGGATACGACGGCCATCACCGATGATTCAGACACAAAAATGTACGGTTGTCGAAGCAGCGGCGATGACAATCTTCGTCGTGTACGTGGTTACGATGGCCGTGTATCTGCTCAACCCATTGATGACACTGATCGATCCGCCCGGTCTCGCGCTCTGCAAGAAGCTGACGGGTGGCGTATTCGTGGGCTATCTGGTCACCCTGTGGCGGCACGATCGCGAGAGCAGGAGGGTGAGTGTGGAAGGGTGAGGGGGGGGGATACTGAAAATGAGACTCAAGGAGGTTTGATATGCAGGTGCTCGGGGTAACCACTACATCGAAGACAATTCGCTATGCTGTTCTTGAGTTTGATGGCAACGGCGCAACGTTGTTAAACAAGGACGAGGAGAATAGTCTCAAGTTTCCGGCCAACATGCTGGCCATAGAACAGAAACTTCACTGGCTGCAACAAGAATTTGAACGGGTACTGCGCCAGTATCCTAAAATCAAACGTATCGCCATCAAAGCCAACGGATTTCGGGGAGAGACCACGATTACGCGGCAATCGACAT
>CAYTDF010000005.1:0-9142 GCA_964436365.1 uncultured bacterium
GAGCAGATACGCACCGGCCCGTCTTTCAGCGCCACATAATGCAAACCGATGCGGGGCAGCGCCGCGTCCAGCACTTCAAACAGGGTCGGGTTCTGGAGCGAAAACGTCACCGGTTGGTCCACACCCGGGTCGAGCGCGAAGGTCAGATCGAATCGTTCTTCGAGGCTCCCCAGAACGACACTCAGTTGCGTCCCTGAGGCCGTGACATCGCCGGGAATCCCATAGTCAGACATCCCGGGAGCCCGATCGCGAATCCTGTATTCCGCCCATCCATCACTCCACGGTAAGGCTCGTATCACATCGTTCTTGAGTGACTCGCATCGTATTCCGTTGCCCGGCAGCAGTCTCTCGAAAAGATCGCCGACAGTCGGATTCTCCGATCCAAACCTAACCGGCCGATCCGCGCCCGGGTCGAGCATGAAGGAGAAGTTCGACTCTCTCTGGATGGCTTGCAGGACAGCGCTCAGTTTGGTTCCCGGGGTCACGACATCGCTGGGAATCTTCTCGCGAAGCGCCTCCAGACCTAGCCCTCGCCCAAAGGCCCGGCGACTCATCCTCTCGTTCGGAAAGATCGTACAAATACTGTTGCGTATCTCGTAATCCAACCGATAGGTGGTAAGCACGGTCTCTAAGAAACCGACGACAGAGAGTCCACCGGCTGAAAACGTAAATCGCGGATAGTCGCCCTTCTCGAGAACGAACGACAGACCGGACGCTTCGGAAAGACGCGCCATGATCCCCGGAAACTCGGACAGAGATACAGCCGTCTCCGGCTCGGGCACGGGTTTTTCCAGGATACCCCGCACCGACGGCGCATCGGCGGTTCCCCGCGCCACACTGTCGATACGCTCCATCGCCGACTTCAGCAGCGCAAGCCGTTCGGCACGCTCGATAACGCAGAAGTTATCTTGGATAAAGTATTCGAGTCCCAGTGGTTTCACGACTGCTTCCAGACGGTCACGTATCGTGAAATCTTCCAGCGCGTATGCGCCGACGTCACGCTGGCGATGTTCCGGTCCGATATAGAATCGGTACCGTGCCCAGCGCTTCACCGTGCTCGAAGGATCCGTCTCCCCCAGTGCGTCTTTCAGCTTCCCGCCGTACGTCTTGATCTTGCCTTCCCGAACGGCGTCCCAGTCCGCCACATACGTGGTCGCCGCCTTCAGCCGAATATCCCGGTACAGTTTGAAGAAATCCCCCACGGGAACGATCGTGCAAACCCCGTCCCGCATTTCATAGTACAGATCGTTCGCCGGGAGCACGCTTTCCAAGAAATCCAACAGCGTCGAATCCACCAATCGAAACGTCGGCGCATAGCCGCTCGCATCCCCTTCGAAGCGATACTCAACGTCGGTCCGCTCCGCCAGTGCGTCGAGAACCTCGTTCAACGGCATCGCCTCGGCCTGAAACACCCCCGTCAGGTGCTGTTCGAGTTTCACCTCCGCAGCCTCCGCCGGTTCTTTCACCCCCGGCAACACCACCGCCGCGATCGCCAAAACCGCCAGCAACCCCACCAGCGACAACCGCGTCGCCAAACGCCGGAGCTGCAGGATCCGCTTCAAGCGCGACTCCAAACCGCGCCGCTCCTCGCTCGATCCGAGTAGCGTCAACACCGAAACCGGCGACGCGTAGCCCAGTTCGAGCACGTGCAGAATCCCCTGCGCGTACGTACGCCGTTCACCGTCCATCACCGCCAGCGCGACATCGTCGCACGCCTCTTCCCGGTATTTACGAATTCTGAAGTCCGCCAGCCAGAACCCCGGATGCCAGAAAAAGAACAACCGGCAGAATACTTGTAGCCAGTTCACCAGTGGGTCCATCCGCCGCACGTGCCCCAGCTCGTGCGCCAAGACCGGCCGCAGTTCGTGCAGTGGCATCGACTCCGCCACCGTCACAGGCAACACCACTTTCGGCCGCCACACGCCGTACACCAGCGGCGCGCCGATCCCCTCGCCCACAACCAACTCGGGAACCCTACGCAACCGCAAGCGCCCGGCGATCTCTTCGTACGCCTTTCGCAAAGCCGCATTCGGACACGGCTTGGTCCGCTCGATCAGCGCCCGCAGTCGCCAGGTCCGCAACCCACAGATCGTTAGCAGTGCCGACACCACGCCCAGCCACGGCAAGAACAGCCACAACGGCGGATGAATAACGTATTGCAGCGTAGCGGCAACCAGCGGCTCCTCTTCAACCGGCGCGGACAGTGGCGCAACGGGTCCCGCTTCCGGATCGGCGCTCACCGGCGCTACCGGTTGAGATATCTCCGGTCGCCCGGCAATCGGCTGCGGCGCGGGCTGCGTAAGAACCGGCTTCTCCTCACGTTGCGCGTCAACCGTCAGGCTCCGTGCTGACGCAATCGGGTCGGCCCCGTTCTGCAACGATTCAGTCGGCGGCGGTTGGATCGCGGGAAACGCCTGTTCGACCTCGCTTTGCAGCCAGCCCACAACCGAAACCGGCGAGTCGATTCGTACCGGAAGCAGCATTTTCAGCAGCACGATGGTCCACAGCGCCGCACGCCAAACCGCCGAACGCTTCCGCGCCAGGGCATCCACCAGCCACACCACGGCCGCCAAGATCAGCACATCCGCCGCATGGGGTACGATCCACGCCCACCAGCCCAAAGCCAGCGTATCCAGTTTCGTCAGTAAAGTTTCTAGAGTCCGCATAGTACCCCCCCAGGTAACTCACGCTCCCTCGTTCTTCGTCTCGTCTTCCAGCGAATCGACCACATCGCGCAGGGCTTGGATATCCTCGCGGCGGAGTTTCTTCGATTCCGCCAGTTGCGTCACCAACGGCCCCACCGCACCGCCGAAAACATCCTCCAGCAGACCGCTCAGAAGTTTGCGTTGCACCCGGCTCTCCGAAACCCGCGCCCGGTAGTGAAAGGTCTTGCCCGCAGCCTTGTGGCGCAGGAACTCCTTCTCTTCCAGACGGGTCATCACGGTTTGAACCGTGGTATACGCGGGCTTCCGGCCTTCGGCTTCCAGGGTTTGGAGCACCTCACGCACCGTCGCCGTTCCCAAGCGCCAAACCGCCCGCATCACCGCCAGTTCCAGGGGTCCAAGATCCTCAATCTTCGGCATAATCGCCTCCTTCGCACGCGTCCTCTATTAGCGCACTCGCAAAACATCCTACACTCGTAGTAAGTATTCTACTACCCGCGTAGGACATTGTCAACCACCAAACGGTTCAATCACGATCTGGGTAACTCCGGCTCTGAGGAAGACACCGAACCCGAGTCCCCGAGTGAAAGCAAGCCGCTAGGCTTGGCTGTCGTTGCTTTCAAGAAGAAAACACAGTGAGGGGCGCGGAACCTACACGAGAAACGTTGGTTTCTTGATTGCCCTGAGCGCGGCCTTCCCTACAAACCGCTCGGCACGCTCGGCCAAGGTCCCTGAGGTTTGCGCGACTCCGCAATTTTGCGTAAACCCCAATAAAAATCACTGGCCACTTCACCCGCGCGGCACGCCTCCACCGTCCGCGCGCAAGCCGCCCGCGTCTCGAAGTTGCATGCACGAAGACGTTCGACGAGATTCTCCGCCAAACTCTCGGCATCCCGCTCCACCACCGCACCCGAGACGCCTTGCAGCACCATCTGTTCGAGTTCACCCACACGCGGCGCGACCACCTGCAACCCGCACGCCTGCGCCTCCAACACGATCGTCGGCATACCCTCGAATCGGGAGGTCATCAGAAATGCGTCGCCACCATGGAAACAGGCCGCGAGTTTTTCCGGCGGCATGGCGTCGAGAAACCGCACCGTATCGCCCAAGCCCGCCTCGGCGATCTTCTCCCGGCACGCTCCACGCAACGCGCCCTCGCCAATAAACAGCGCACGCAGATCCGGGTGTCGTTTCGCGGCCCGCACGAGTACCTCGACCGCCAACAGCGGATCTTTCTGCGCCTCGAACCGTCCCGCGAACAGAACCACCAGCGCACGTTCCGGCCAACCGGTTTCGCTCAGGAGTTGCTCGCGCGCACTGTTTCTCGCGTCGGGGCTGGGTAGATCGAAAAGATCTGGCTCGAACCACGTCGGCAGGAAGGAAAACTTCTTGGCCGCTTCCGCATGCCGCGTGTTGTAGTCTTCCAGCCCCGAGCGGCTCACCACATGAACCCGGTCGAGCGTCGGCAAAAGCCAGTTCTCCAGCGCGTGAAACGCCCACGGTGCGTGACGCCAACGCACTTCCGAACCTTTCCCCGCCCATTGCCGAATATCCGAATGCACGCACAGCACCCTGCCCCGGCAACCTTTGCGTCGAAAGATCGCCGGTTCCCATCGATGGTACACCAGCACGGCGTCCGACAGGTCCAAACGCTTCGGCAGCAATGTCAGAGGGAAACGCAGGAATAAGGGCACTTTCGTACGTTGATTGGGCTTCTCGACCGTAAAAACCGGATACAAGCGGCACGTCTTGTCGCCCATCGTCACCTCCGACCACTGGCCGCAGGGACGCGCCTCGGGCTCTTCGGTCACGCCGATCAGGTCCACGTCGATATAATCCGGCGCGTGGCGCATCAACGAACGCACCATCGTCTCGATCCCCCCGACTTTACTACCCAGGGGGTCGAATGGATGCACCATCGCCACACGCGTCATAGGCTCTTCTCCATCGGCTCAGTCTCCCCGGCAAACGCGGATCCGATCGCCGTCGCCACCAGCGCGCCCGCCTCCACGAGGTACGCGGTGGCGATAAAGACGTTGTCGTTGAGCGCACCCGGAATTACGGACAGCATCACCGCAAACGCGGCCACTGTCAACAAACGGCCTTGCACATCTCGCGCCCGTTTCCAGGCCTGCCACAGGCCCAACAGCACCGCCCCGAGTACAGTCAGCGTCGCCGCCACGCCGACCCCGCCCAAGTCAAAGAGAACGCGTAACGCGTCATTGTGCGGTTCCGCGGGCGAACCGTCTTCCATGGGCATTGGGCTCAGTCGGGAGGACGCTCCCAAACCGTGACCCAGCCAGGGGCGTTCGGCGCTCGCCTCCAAAAACCGGTGCCAAGTCACCAGCCGCCAAACCCCCGAGCTCTTCATCTGCCCCGTCTCGAACGCCTGTTCGAGTTCCTGCGGACGGTATTCGTAAACAATCCTTTCCCAAAGAACCCCCACACAGATCGTAAGCCCCAGCGCGCCCACCACACTCAGACCGATCAATCGCCGACGTCGCTCTCGCCCTTCTTGCACACCGAGGCCGGTCAGAACCACCCACACCGCCCCGGCCGCGATCGCCATCACCAGCCCCGTGAAGCTCTTCGTCGCCAGCAGCAACACCAGTTGCAACGCTCCCGCTCCGATCCAAAACCACGACCGCGCGGAAAACCGCCGCATCGTCCAGCAAAAGACGACCGCAAACGTCAGGTGAAAGCCGAAAGGATTGGGATGCACGAACGAACCGTGAATACGATGCGAGCCTTTGATCTCCATGCCCGTCCCGGTGCCCAGTTGAACCAGTCCAACCAGCGCGGGCACAAGCATAGCCATCGCCATCGCCCGCAGCAGACGGTTCCTCTCGCCGCAACGCGCCGCACGCAGAACCGCCAGGAAGATCATCCCGACGGTCGCCAAGCGAATCCACTCCCGGACCGCCCAGCTCCCCGCAAGACCGCGTTCGCACAGAACCGCCACCACCGAGATCAGCAGGAAACCCAACCACGCCATCACGGCGATTTCGATTCTCTGGCAGACGCGGTCGCGCGTCATGCCGCGCCACGGGAGGACCAACAACGTCACACCGCACAGCAGCGCGGCCAGGCCCAACCAACCGGCGGGGTTCAATCCACCCGGACCGCGTACATTGGTAAATAGATCCAGCGTGCTACGCAAGGCGATAAACGCCAACACGATGCGAAAGGCCGTGGCGGAAAAGCGCTCTGGTCGGCTACCGTCCATTCAACTGGCGCTCGTAACCCGTTTCGATATCGTAGGCCGTACCCAAGCGATGGATCTCCTCGATCAACACGGGCGTCTCACCCACCAAGACCGTCTGGCCGATCAGCCACAGCATCTTCTGATACGCCCAGTTCCGGGCGATCTCGTGTCCGCCGGCACTCTCTTTCAAGATCGGCAGAAGCACGGCCAGTTCTTTCGTATCGTCGAACGCTTCCCCGGCGATACGCAGGGCGATCTGATCCTGATCCCCGAGCCGTCCGTAGAGACTCAACGTGCCGCCGCTATAGAGATCCGGCAGCGCTTTCGGGTAGGCCTCGGTAATATCTACGTTCGGCATATCCGCTTGCAGGCGCATCAACACAGGGTTTTCGAGCGCTTTCACCAACTGCAAAATCGTTGCGGGAATATCCGCCCGGTCGGCGGCGCGCATGGCGTATCCACGGTTCCGGTACGCCAAAAAATCCAACAGGTACGTATTGACCAAACGCCCCGCACCGAACGCGAAGATGGTTGTACTCGGAGCGCGGGAGGAGGAAATCCGGTTGATGATATTGCGGCTATCGGTCACGCCCACATTCGGACGGCCATCCGAAAAAAGCACGATCAGATGCGGCCGCGCCCGTTGCGTCCCCATCCGCATCAGCGGCTCGATCGACGTATAAATATCGGTACGCCCGCTGGGCTTGAGTTTGCCGACAAATTCGAGCGCCTCGGCAATCGCCAACGGCGAAGCGGTCACCAACTCGTCCGCATAATGGAGAACCTTGTTACGGAACCCGATCACCGTAAACCGGTCTTCGGGTCGCAAACGCAGCAACGACGTCTTGATACCTTCCTTCAGAAATTCGAACGTGCGCAGCCCCATGCTTCGGGAAGCGTCGAGAACGAAAATCAGGTCTTTCGGCAGCACGGCCAGACGTTGATCCGTCCCGTGCGGACGAATACTGATATGGAAGTAACCGGGTTCGCCTTCCGGGCGATAGGTCTGCAACCGGACATCCAGCAGATCGTCCAAGTTCACGACTTGTCGGCGGCGTTGGTCCAACGCGTCCGTTTCGACGCCAAAGAGGTTCGAGCGAACATCCGGCGCCTCGATTCCACCCACGGCCACCAGCCCGATCTCCGGCTCGCCGGTGAAGGTAGGCGGTGTCGTTTCGATACTCGGAGCAACCATCCCCGCGCCTGAAGGTCCGTCCAGGACCCCGGACAACGCGGTCGGCAGATTCGGCACGCCCGAGGGTGGGTCGATCGTCAGCGCGTCGGCCGATACACCGAGCAGACGGTGTTCGCGGGCCGACGATTCCGACTGCACACGAATCGGGCCACCGGACGCAACGGTTTCGATCCCACCGCCTCCCAGCGAATCCCCCGCACCCGCCACCGTGCGTCTCGATTCCTCCGCCGTAATCAAGGCGGGGGGAGAGTCCGTCCCCGGGCCCGCCCCGTGGAGTTTCATACGATCCTCGTCCGTAAAGCCATCCAGTGGCGGTCGATCGCGGAGCATCTCTCGGAAAACATCGTCGACTTGCGGCGCGGGCAGGGCTTCGAGTTCCCGGAGTTCTTGCTCGATACGGGCCTCTTCCGGGTCGCCGGAAGTAGGGTCTGAGCGCTCGAACAAGGCCGGAGTCGGACCCAAGTCGACCAGTTTCGCACGAAACAGTTCGGCGACCTCTTCCTCGATCTCCTGGATACTAGCGACACGAACGTATCGTGCGCCCACGCCTCCCAGGAGGTGAAGGGCCAGCGAGGCCAGGAGCGTCACCAGGAACAGGTTATCCACCCGTCGGCGTGTCAGTTCTGTCATGATCCGCCGCTTTTCTAAAGACGCGACAACCACGCCGCGGCTTCTTGGGCCAGGGCGTGCTTGGGATAGCGCCTAATGAGGTCGTTCAGATCCCGCTGAACGTTGCCGGTCTCTTCCAGACCGTCGTAGCACTTCGCCGAACGCATGAACGCTTTCGGTGAAAGGTCCGCGTCGTCGAACAGTTGGGCCACCATCTGGTAGTAGCGAATGGCCGCGCGTAACCGGCCCAGCGCCCGCAAGATTTCCGCCGAATCGTAGTACAGACGCACTTCAAGCGATGTATCGTGGCTCCCCGCATCGGTCAAAACCTTCAGGGACTCCTCGAACACCGCCAGCGCCTCGTCGAGTTGCTCCCGGCCCCACAAACCTCGCCCGCGAACCCACAGCAGTTCCGGAAGGAAGGGGCTTTTCGGCCACTTCTTGAGAGTCTCGTCGGCAACCGTAAGCGCCGCGTCCCAACGTTCCAGCGCGATCAGCGCCCGGCCACGGACCAAGGCGATCCGCTCTTGAACGTCGAGTGGATTCGATCGCTTACTCAAAGCGTCCATGACTCGCAGCGCTCGTTCGTGCTCGCCGCGCCGCACGGCCATCACCGCCATCCAGAAGCAGAGCTCGGGTTTCAGCTCCCGGACCTCCGGAGAATCGATCAGTTGGAAGAAGAGCTCGTAGGCTTCGTCGCTTCGGCCTTCCACATACAGAATCACGGCGAGACGCCGCGTCACTTCCGGCCGCCAGCTATTGCCGGGATAGTTCTTCAAAAACGCCTCATACTCCGCCCGCGCGGCTACACGGTCGTCTGCTTGTTCCGCGATCCAGCCCAGGAAGTACTGTGCTTGCGGAGCGTAATCGCTCAGCGGATGTTCTTTACGCAGACGGCGCAGAATCACGGCCATCTTCTCGAACTCACCCAACTGGTAGTGTGCCAGCGCCTGCTGGTGGAGGAGCTGATCGACATCCGCCTGATTCGGATCCGCGTCCACGAGACGCGCCAAACGTACCGACGCGTCTTCGTAGCGCCGAAGTTGAATCGCCGCGTCCGCCGATCCCCGGAGCGCCTGTTTGGATCGAGGATCGTTGGGATAGCGTTTGATGAACCAATCGTAGGCCGCCAAAGCGACCGCGTATTTCTTCTGCTGCACCAGCGTTTGCGCGTACGTAAACGCGGCGGCGTCGCGATACTGGCCGCCCGGAGCCTCGCGCGCGTCGAGGAAGGACTTTTCCGCCAACGTCCACCGCTCCGCTCCTGCGTGAATACGGCCGTTCATGTAGTGCAGGTCGCCCGCGCGGTCGGCGGGGATACCCTTACGGAGGAGTTCGTCGGCTTGCTGCATAGCCTTCTCCTCCTGCCCCGTCAGCATGTACGCCCAAGCCAACTGATACCAACCTTCCCGCTGAAGGTCGTCGTCGGTGGCGATGGAGAGCATGGCGTCGTGAACCGGTCCAAGGCAG
>CAYTDF010000005.1:9152-19998 GCA_964436365.1 uncultured bacterium
CTCGATCGCTTCGGTATACGTCTCCTCGTGATACAGACTACTGCCCACGAGATAGTAGCAACCGGACTCGATCTCTTTGGGCAGGCTCCTCTTGAGAAGCTCGTCCGCCATCCGGCGCGCGCTCGGATAATCCTGTACGTGGAACCGGCACCACGCCACTCCATACAAACCTTTGGTTTCTTGCGTAGAGGTCGCCGAAGCGGAGCTGACGCGCCCGTACGCTTTCGTGGCGTCGGCGTATTGTTTCGCTTGGTACAGAATCCGGCCCTGCGCCAACCAAGCCTTCGCCCCCAACGACGGGTCGGCGGAAAGATCGTGCGCCCCGGCCTTCGTGAGCCTCTCCAGCAGTTGCAGGGCTTTCTCTTGGTTACCCCGCCCCGCTTCCGCTTCCGCTTGCAGGTAGATCGCCGGGGCGGCCAGGGGATGCTTCGGGTGTTTCTCGATCAGTTCGGCGTAGGCTTTCACCGCGGCCTCGTGTTGTTTCGTGCCGTCTAACGCCCGGGCCAACGCGAAACGGCCGGGGATGGCCAGGTCGTCACCCACCTCCCTCACCAGCAAACGACGGAGTGGAGCGACAGCGTCGTTGTACGCTTCCAACGTAACCGCGATCTGGCCCAAACGCAGCAACGTCTGGTCCATTCGAGGGCCTTGGGGATCGGTCTCGTAGAGAATCGTGAACAGCGCCTGCGCTTCCTTGTGCACGGCCTGGCTCTTATCGGCCGGGAGAGTTTGGGCGTGCTGAAAAAGGCACTCCGCCTCTCGAAAGTGCGCCAAAGTCACCTGCTCGTGTTTCGGATACGAAGCCCGGAACCGAGCGTACAGCCCCCCGGCGTTCGCATAGTCGCCCCGCTGATAGAAACTCGTCGCCAGTTCGAACTCACGGAGCGCACGGTCCACGCGTACAGTGGACGCCTCACTCCCCGGGACAGACGGAGCGGGTGGATCCTGGGCGAATCCGGCCGATGCCAAAATCGACAGCAGCCAGCCGCAAAGCAAGACCCTAGGTAGGGTGCGACGTATACGTGAACGCGAATGGCTCTGGAGAAACGCTCTTCGAGCCCGACCGGCGCAGCGCCTCATTCTGAAATCCTCTCGGCCCACGTCACCCCTCTTGACCTTTGGGTTGGCCGGACATCGCGGCGAACGAGACGTCTGTGATGCTCGCCTTGCCGCACACGTCGAGAATCTCGATCGCGCGCCCGAACAGCGATCGTTCGTCACCGCGCACGATTACGGAGATGCCGGGCGTGCTTTCGGCGATCCGCAGCAAGCGGTGCGCGAGTTCATCGATGCTCAGTTCCTGTTGATTCACAATAATCGCGCCTTCCCGGGTAATATTGACGATGATTTCACCGGGGGTCCGACGCGAGGGCGCGGCGGACTCGGCCGAGGGCACGGTGATCGATATCTCGTTCTCCAGGCGCGCGTAGATCGATGTGGTGATGAAGAAAATCAGCAGCAAGAAGATGATGTCGATCATCGGCGCCATGGGGATCGCCGGCTCTTCCTGTTCTTGGGCGCGGGGGGAGATATTCATCGGCGTGTCTCCGGACGGCCGCGATGCTTCTCCGCGACCGTCTGCACCGCGCGCACGATCAGATCGTTCATCACCACCGCCGAAACTTCCACGCGCCCGAGAATGGTTTGCAGGCGTCCTCGGAAGATGAAGTAGAGCGCCATGGCGGGGATGGCCACGATCAAACCCGCCGCCGTCGTCACCAGAGCCTTCGAGACCGCTCCGGCCAGCATCACCGGCTTCACCGTGCCAAAGTCGAAAGCAATAAAGTTGAACGCTTGAATCATTCCGATGACGGTGCCCAGCAGACCCAGCATCGGGGCGATCTGAGCGATCTCCGACAGGTACCGCACCTTACGCATCAGCAGATCCGCTTCGCGACGGCCCGCCTGTTCCATCGCCGTCCCGATCAGATCCGGCCGGGAGGCCGATTCCTGGGGACGTTCGCGACCCTCCGTCACCCCTGCCAGAACCACTTGACAGAACAGACCACCGCGAACCCGGCAGATCTGTTCCACATCGGCCAGTCGGCCGTCCGTCAGCAGATGTCGGAACTGCGTGCTCAGGTCCGCGGGAGCCAAGCGCCGCTCGGTCAGCGCAAACGTGTAGTACAGGGCCAAGGCCACGACCAGAATGGAGAGCGCGACCAAGAAGATCATGATCTCCCAGCTCGCCTGCAGCATCTGGAACAACGTCATACCGATATCATCGGTCTCCACGGGCTCGGCTTCGGTGGCCTCGCCCTCCGCACCGCTCACAGAGGTGTTTCCATCCGCGCCATTGGGCGCGTCACCCTCGGTCTGACCGAGAGCGGTGGGCGGCGCAAACAGGAACAGCAGGACCAGGAGGCACACACCCAGATGGGAAAAGGAGGTTGAGACGCCACCACGAAACAGCGGAGACGGTGAAAACAGGGGATGAGACCCGGAGAAGAGAGAACGTACCATGATCTCGAACGAGGCTCCTTCCTAGAGCGTTTCTCGAAAACACCCCCCGGCAACGTCCACGCGAAACCCGTGGCAACCGATACTCGGGTGGCGATCAAGCATACCAAGTTCGCGAGCGGTCCGCCATCCGCTCGGGAAGACAAGGCGCACCGGCACGATCTGGCTCCCTCTCACAATTCTCCAACCGGCCACCAGTCTTGGACGCCAATTAGACGAACGAGTCGGCGGGCGCGGAGATAACCATGCCGTCGTAGCCGGTGAGAATTCCGTGAGGAGTCAACCTCTCCTCGTAGTCCTCGTGTGTGAGCCCGGACCGGTGAGAGAAGTGAACTGCCACGAAAACGGCGTCGGGGGCCAAGCAGCCGCGCCGGTCCAGTTCCTCTCGCATCAGCAGCAGCCCGCGAAGACTCAGGTGTCCGGCGTTGGAATCGTCTTCAACTGGACCGTAGGTGCACTCCATGGTGACTGAGGTAAGTCGGGTTCCCTCCAATCGCTGCCAGGTCTCATCGGAGTACCAGCCCGTGTCGCAGGCATGAAGATGGCTCTGGTTTCCTTTGGATATCACATAGTTCAGGCAGGTTTCACCGGGCCGGTGATTCGCACGCAGGGCGATCGCGTTCTTCTCGCCCAGTTTGACGGTCTCGTTGGGCGCGACCTCGTGAAGCGCCAGCCCGCAATCGTCGACTCCCTCGCCCAGCTCGTCTTGGGTGACCGACAGAGCCGCCGCGCTGCCGTACAGGTTCAGCGCTGGAATCCGGCCGTCCGGCCAGTCCACGTGCGCCTTCCCCCGATACTGGAGAGCTGAGGGACAGAAATGGTCTTTGTGGGTATGCGTCACCAGCAGGTGCTTCACTCTGCCCATGTGGGTGTCGAACAGCTGGAGTTGCGCCAGCGTGTCGGGCGCGAGATCCACCTTTAGATCGTCATCGACAAGCAGGCCTGTACGTCCCCGTATATCCTTCCCGCCCAGTTCGCGGGCCCGGCGGCAAAAAAAGCAGGTACAGAACAGTGCGGGCCAGCCTTCTGACGCGCCAGTTCCCAAGATCAAGATCCTCATGACTCGACTTCCGCTGCCTCCATTGGCTCTGGGTGCGGCATTCTAACGCTTCTTGCGCCAGCTCTAGAACGTCCCCCGGGAATCGCCCGGCGAGCTGCAGACCGGGAGACCTCTCCAGTCATTCGCGTCTGTACGGTACGCTTGTCCCAAGACGCGGCTGTCACGGAAGAGGGCCGTGTTGTTAATTTTAGTTACCACTTCGCGCGTTGGGTGTGATTGTCTGCCGTCATGGGCGATCCGAGGGAGCAAACACCGGCTTCGGGCAGTGGCTCGGCTCCACATCCCCCTCGCGGACCGCGTCGATTCGAAAGCGTAACTTTAGTGCTTTAAGATAGTTGACAAATCTAAAAGAGTGGAGTAAAGTGGACGTCGTCAGAGATGGATGACGGCATCTGGGTGTGATCTTCAACTGAGGTCATTCGTCGGTTGTGACAAACATGAAAGATCGATACATCGTCCCGCTCCTCGTCTTGGTGGCCGTGGACATCGCTGTTTTCGTGGGTGCCTTTGTACTCGCGTACGGCTTGCGATTCTGCGCACCGGTGATGGCCCTTCTGCCACCGCCTGAGGTCCCTCCGTTTGAGCCGTACTTGATTCTAGCTCTCTGCGTCGCCGCTTTGGGCATTTCTGTTTTTGAACGATTCGGGTTTTACCGGCACCGGTACGGATTAGAGCGGCGTGTCGGAACCATCGGTCTGATTGCGGCGGTGGTCGTCACCTATGTCTTCGCGATGGCCGCGCTTTTCAACTACCGGGGCATGTCCTATTCCCGGCTCACAGTCGCGTTTGCCTTGCCTGGCACAGTTCTTCTCACCGTCATGGTGGGTGCGCTTCTATCTCGAGCCAATGATTTCCTCATGAATCACGGGATCGGCTGCTTCCGTACCGCTCTGGTGGGAACCGCCGAACACTGTGCCGACTTGATTCCACGGCTGAGGCAGACGTTCGGGTCTGAGTACAACGTGGTTGGGTACATCGGACCGGAGGCGGAGCGGAAAAGCGCTGAGGCGGATGCACCGGAGCGTCTCGGCGACTGTTCCTCACTCGGCACGGCCTTACGCGAACGCCGTGTCGACCACGTCATCCTCGCCCTGCCCGGCGAAGGACACGAGGAACATCGAGAGATCATCACTCAAACCATCGAAGCGTGTGACCGGGAGGGATTCAGTCTCCAGATGATTCCCGAGCTTTTCGAGGCCCTTTGCACGCAGACCGATGTCGGTGCAATGCGCGGCTACGGCACGATTCCACTGGGCATCACTCCGCTTAACGGCCCGGGAAGCCTCATCAAACGAGTCATCGATCTCGCCGTGTCGGGAACGCTGCTCGTCATCCTCAGCCCGGTGATGGCTTTGGTAACGCTCCTCATCAAACTCGACTCTCGAGGAGAGGTGATCTTCAGCCAGGAGCGCATCGGAAACGACGGACAGACATTCGTCATGTACAAGTTCCGCTCGATGCAGGCCGATGCCGAGGGGCACACCGGACCCGTCTGGGCCAAGGCCGACGATCCGCGCTGTACCTGGATGGGGTGGTGGCTCAGACGCACCAATCTCGACGAACTCCCCCAGCTCTACAATGTCTTGCGCGGAGATATGAGTCTCGTGGGACCCAGGCCAGAGCGGCCCTATTTCGTCAACAAGTTCAAAGAGTCGATCCCCATGTATATGCGCAGGCATGTCGTCAAGTCGGGAATCACCGGCTGGGCGCAAGTCAACGGGCTACGGGGCGACACCTCTGTCGAAGAGCGCATCAAGTACGATATGTATTATGTAGAGAACTGGTCTCTGGCGTTGGATATTCGAATCCTGTGGCGAACGCTCTCCTCGTTCAAGAACGCTTATTAGACCCAACGAGACCGAGACTCCGGCTCCCGGGCAGGCCTTCATCCCCAAAGAGTCACTTCCAATTCACACTAATCTCCGGCTTTGGCAGCCGTGGAATCCCCGGGCGAGCGAACAAAACTGCCTCTCTTCCCCGGTTCTGCTTGACGGTCCCATCTCTGAATCCATACACTATGGATTAGGTGTGAGTTAACTCTGTCACTTGATGTGCGGTCACCGACGGTGGCTTCACGGCACCTTGTGCGAAGATCACGGCACCTCGTGCGAAAGTCACGGCATCTTGTGCAAATACCACGGTAAGACACCGGGAGTACAATAAAATGAGACAAATCGTCCCCTTCATCATTCTGTTTACCTGTTTGGCGGTTGGCCCGCTGGCACAGGAACCTCCGGAACCCGAGGAAGCCGACATCGGCGACACGGGGGCTGGTGAAATCGATTCCACGATCGTCCAGGCCAACATGGCCTTCCAGTCCTTGCGAAACCGGGATTTCCGGGGTGCGAAGCTGCTTTACGAACAGGCCATGAGCGGCAAGCCCGAATACGCCCAGATGGTTCAGTTTTGCGAGAACCTCACCCAGAGGGAACGCGATCTGTACACCGAACAGTACGAGAAACTTCCCGAGGATATCCGTGAGGCCCAGGAAAACGGCGGCTTCGATTTCGGCAACCTAGGCGGCGGCGGTGGTGGCGGCGGCATGGGTGGCGGCATGGGCGGCGGCATGGGTATGATGGGCGGCGGCGGTGAGATGGGCGGCGGCTTTGGCGGCTACGGCGGCGGCGGCATGGGTGGCGGCATGGGCATGGGCGGCGGCATGGGCGGCGGCTTCGACCAGGGCATGCAAGATCAGTTCACCGTTTACGATCTCGACAAGGATCAGTTCAACATACTGCTCGACATCCAGGTCGACAGTCAGATAAACGGCTCGGATCTTCTCGCCAGAGAGCGTGTGGTCGATCTCGGACTGTCCCTCGGTTCCAGCGTCGAAAAACTGAATCTCACCGTGGGTGAGTACCTCGGGTGGGCGCGGCCAAAATCGGCCAACGGGCGCATCTACGATCACCAGCGGAAAAGAACCATCGTCCGGCAACGCAGTTACGCATTGCGGGAATGGATGATGCAGAAACGACAGGACCAGATGCGTAAACGCGAAGAACTTCGCCAGCGCAGAACAGAGACCCAAGGCGGTAACTTGGGCGGCGGTGGCATGGGTGGCGGCATGGGCGGCTGAGACCGTCTCGCGACATCCTGAGAACCGATCGAGACCGCTTCGCGAACATCCCAATCGCAGCGGCTCGTTTCGACACAGAACACTCAACCGGCCTCCTACGTGAGGCCGGTTTCTTTTGGTTTACCGTCGAGAGCGTTTCTCGAAACGAGAACAGATGAGCGACTCGAAACGAATCCTCGCCCTGGAACCCTACTACGGGGGATCGCACCAAGCCTGCATCGATGGCTGGCGGAAACGCTCCAGGCATTCCATCGATTTGCTGACCCTCCCCCCCCGCAAATGGAAGTGGCGCATGCGTGGAGCCGCGCTCGCCGTCGCCGAACGGCTCGCGGCAAGCCCAAACGACTCGTGGGATGGGCTCTTCTGCACCGACATGATGAATCTGGCCGAGTTCCTGGCCATCGTGAGACCTCGATTCGACCACATACCCGCGGTCTTGTACCTGCACGAAAACCAACTCAGCTACCCGCTTCAACCCGAAGAGGAATTGGACTATCACTACGGGCTGACCAACTTTCTTTCCATCGTGGCCGCCGATCGAACCGTCTTCAACTCCCAGTATAACAGATCCGATTTCTTCGACCGGATTCGCGAGATACTGGCCCGCATGCCGGATCACCGGCCAACCCCGGAGGCAATCGACCGGCTCGAAGCCTCCAGTCAGGTCTTGGAACCGGCCGTCGACCTGGTTTCGCTGGACGCGCCCCGCACAAGAGACGACGGGCCACCAATCGTACTCTGGAACCACCGCTGGGAGCGTGACAAGCGCCCGGACTTGCTCATGGATGCGCTACAAGAGCTCATCCAGCGCGGCATACACTTTCGAGTCGTCATTTGTGGCCAGGCATTTCGAGACACACCCGCCTGTTTCGCCGAAGCGGAGGAACGGTTGGGCGAGAGGTTGATCCACATCGGTGCCGCGCCGACGCGACGCTCGTACTGTGAATTGTTAAGCAGAAGTGACATTATCGTATCGACCGCCGAGCAGGAGTTCTTCGGTATCAGCGTCGTCGAGGCAATGTACGCGGGCGCATACCCAGTCCTCCCCAACCGCCTCAACTACCCAAACCTCGTCCCCGAGCAAGAATGCGACCGGGCGCTCTACGAGCCGGGCGAACTGCCCAGAGCGTTGGAGTTCACGATCAAAGCCGCCACGACCTATGGTCTTCCGAACCTGCGCTCCTTCGCAGCCCACTTCGATTGGGCATGGATGTTACGGGGGTATGACGCGCTCTTCGACCTCGAAAGAGACCGCGGCAACCGCGCCACACAGAGCGCACCCCCGCTTCACAGTTCCAGGACGGACTTCGTTGCATGAGGAGATTGGAACGATTACCTTTGTCCGGTCGAAGGGAAACCCTATAATCGAGGGGGTGGCGCTCACCCCGAGTTCCTTCGGCAAGAATGGCGGGTACCCTCGAATAACGGACGGCATACGCGAAAGGGCCATGCGCCGTTGACGTCTCCCTGACGCGAGGCCTCAAGCGCTCCTGGACTCTCGGCCTCTCCCAACGAAGGTGGGGAGAAGTTGTGGGGGAGATCCCAAAAATCGGGGCGAACGTGTGGAACGAAGATCAAACATCCGGAAAGCACGCACGCGGACCGAATGTTCCTAAGGATTGTACGGTTTCGATGAACAAAGATAAACGTCAGCTATACGCCTGTTTTCTCCATGGCCAAGGCAACTTGAAGGAAGTTTTCCACGCCTCCCTGATCGAAAGGAAGGGCTTGGACCTCGTTATCGGAACATCCCGGCGACTCCAGAGAGGACACAAACTCTACCTGGCTCCGGTCCCCGCGGGGTGGGATGGGGAGTACATCACGTCGGATGAGGTTCGTGAGAACGACGGGATGATCATTGCCAACATCGCCCGGGCGGAGGGACGCGGACGGTATCGCCTGGCCTGTATGAGCGAACAAGATCAGAAACAATACCTCTCTATCCGCAGTGGATTCATCAACGATGAAGAATTCCAGCTGGACACATCGGCGGAGGACGGCGTAATCACCATTCGCATTAGTGGGCGAATCGGATTCGGGTCGGCGGGAAAAGTGAAAGCCGTTCTCATGCGCAACATGAGAGAGAAGATGCCGATCGTCATGGACATGCGCGAGACGAAGGAACTCTCCAGCCTGGGGCTATCTACGCTCACCGCGATCTTGAACGATCTCCGCAAATCCAAATGTCACTTTGGCTTACTCGTCGACCCGCAATCCCAGATCATGAAGACACTGACACAGACGCGGATCGGAGAAATCGTGAAAACCTATTCCAACCGGGAACTGGCTGTGACCGTGCTCAAACGTCTCGCCGGAGTCGAGTGACGGGCAGCGATGCGAGCCGGTGCGATCCTTGTCGTTTGTCTCGCGCTCCAGGCTTCGGGGCAAGACAGCGAAAGCCCTGGCCAATTCATCGACACCGAACCACTCTACATCATCCCCGATGGCCCCGGTCGCCCATCAAGACCCCAACGGCCGACTCGTGGCGCCCGGAAGCGCGACGCGCTCGGTAACCGGCTCGTTCGAGATGCCACACAACAGGTGGCTCGACAACCGTGGAGTGGCACAAAAACGACTCGCGTCGTACGAGTAAGGCGGGATCACAGCCTACAGATCGCGGGGGGAAAGCGACTCCGCTTGGCCGAAATCCACATCCCCAGTGTCTCAAAGTTAGATGGCCCTCATGCGACCTACGGGTCTCTCGCCCGCAGCTATATCCAGGGAACGGTTACACGAGCCACGTGCACGGTCGATCTCCCTCGTGGATCGACAGCCTCCCGGGGCGCTTGGCCCGGTTACGTCGAGACGCGCTCGGGGCTCCTGCTAAACGAGGAACTCGTACGAATGGGCTTTGCCCGGCGTGTGGCTCTCGCGACGCCGAGCGTCTATACCGGCCGCCTGCTCCAAGCCGAGGAATACGCCAAACGAAACACCCGGGGGTTCTGGAAAGACGAGCGCTCGGCCCGAGAGGGATCGTTCTCTCCCCGCCAAGATCGCGGGCCGTAGGGACGGTGGCCGGGGGAGTTGAAAACGTCCTTGGGGAGACACAGAAGAATCATGCCATCTAAACTCGAACCCGATGAACGTTGGATGAACGCCGCCTTGGAGGAGGCCGCTTTGGCCGAGGCCGAAGGAGACGTCCCCGTCGGAGCCGTCGTCGTGCGAAAGGATGAACTCGTAGCCCGGGCGCACAACCGGCGGCAGGCCGAGGCCGACCCGACAGCTCACGCGGAGATCCTGGCGCTTCGTGAGGCGGGGAGAATACTAGGCACCTGGTATTTGGAAGACTGCGAACTCTATGTAACGCTCGAACCGTGTGTGATGTGCGCGGGTGCACTGGTCTGGTCGCGCATACAGAGAGTGATCTTCGGCGCCACCGATCCCAAGGCCGGAGGAACGGTCAGTCTCTACACCATCCCCACCGACAAGCGCCTCAACCATCGTCTTCTGGTCACACCGGGAATACTCGAGCCACAGTGCCGTGAACGGCTCCAACGCTTCTTCCGCAAACGCCGGGAGAGCGACAAAGAGTATCTTCCCTAGAGCGCACAAAGCGCCTGCGGTGAACGGACGCTCGGAGTTCCTTAACCGAACATCGTTCTTGGAAGAGACCGTGGTTCGCTTGCACGAGATCGCGATTGGGCTAGATTGACTCTCGGAGGGGTGGCCGAGTGGTCGAAGGCGCGCGCCTCGAAAGCGTGTGAGCCCGCAAGGGTTCCGTGGGTTCGAATCCCACCCCCTCCGTTCCCATCCCACCCCCGCTTTCCCCAGTTCCCATCGCCAGCCCGGCCCTGAAAAACGCACCCCGGTGCATGGGGCGTTGTCCGGCGAAGCGAGACGTTGCCCCCATCGACTTCCGCGTCCCCCACCCAGATCAAAGACACAGCGTCTCTGATACAACTCAGCATTCCCCGAGCCTATCGAAAGCGATACGATAACCGTGGAGGGATGTCCGAGTTGGTCGAAGGAGCTCGATTGGAGTTCGAGTAAGCGCCGAAAGCGTTTCGTGGGTTCGAATCCCACTCCCTCCGCTCCCACACTCGTCCCATCCGCACCCCAGTAGAATTGCCCCCAGTAGAATCACCACAAAAAAAAACCACCCCATGATCCGTTTTCCACAATTGCGGGCGCGCCGCCCAGCCGATACCCTTAGAGCCTCTCTCGAAGATCTCTTCCTATTGGTGGAGCGGTATCTCCTCCCCCAAAGATTGGAGGAGGCCGGGTGGGGGTCGAAAGTGGAGTCCACCTAC